>JAWLEX010000166.1:4536-5648 GCA_041685835.1 Desulfatiglandales bacterium | reverse complement strand
ATCGCCGAATGAGTCGATATCTTTTGACTCCTGTTTCGAGATATCAATGCCCGCCTCTGCCATGGCCTCAACAGCAAGGTGGTCGATCCCCTTGGGCCGTACGCCTGCCGAGTAGGCCTCAAACCAGTCTCCTTTGAGGGCGTTCGCCCAGGCTTCGGCCATCTGGCTCCTGCATGAATTCCCTGTACACAGGAAAAGGATTCTTGATTTGTGATCCATTCTCATTCGTTCCCTTTGCTTGAGGAGGTTAAGGAGGGCCTCGGGTGCGCCTCTGTCCTCTGTGAAACGCCTGGCGTCAAAGAAAAGCCTGCCCCCCTCTACCTCCACGTAGGTGCTGCAAAGCTTTCCGTTAAGGTAGTCCATGTGAAGGCCCTTGTCCGTCACAAGATCCTTGAAAGCCACACGGGATACAGGAACCTCGAATGGAAAAACGAATCTCGGAAGCGGAGAGTCGGCGGTTTCATAGGAAAGCCGTGCCATGTCCTCGAGCAGCTCTTCAGGCGAACGTTCTCCTGGTATGATTTCGATTATGTCTTCATTTATTCTCTTAAAATCCATCTTGACTCAACTATTTCGACTACATGACCGGGGACGCACTATAGGGCAACGGGAAGCCCTGCCTCCCGCCACCGCGTCCACCCGTTAACGAGGACCTTTACCTTGTTGTATCCCATGGCCCTCAGCTCCCGGGCCAGGTCCTCGCCGAAAGTGCAGTGTTCCCCGTCGCAATAGGTCACGACCCAGGCGTCGTCGGGGATAGTGTCCCAGATGAAATCGATGTATGACTCAAAGGACTGCCACGGGACGTTTTGAGCACACTGGATATGCCCGCGGGCATAGTCTTCGGGTGCCCTTGCATCCAGAAACAGTGCATCTTCTTCCATGCACAGTGTCATGGCCTCTTCAAGAGAAACAATCAGGCTCTCTCCCGAGCCCGTTGCAAGTCTTGTTTCCGGAGACCAGTCCGCCACCGGCTGTAACGTATCATCCCTCCAATGATTCACCACGAGGCCTAAAGCGGCTGCCAACACAAGAATCATCCCTGATTGCCAGGCGGCCCGCTTTACCTTTTCATGGAGTCGATGAGGCTTTTTGGATGGTAGTCTTTCCAT
>JAWLEX010000166.1:0-4436 GCA_041685835.1 Desulfatiglandales bacterium | reverse complement strand
GTGGCAAAATACATCAGGGCCCCTGCAACTGATGCGAACAGATTCGCCCAGATGGAGTTTCCACCCACCAGGGACTGGATGTAATGCTCCGGGATCAATGCCGGATGCCCCGGACGGCCCAGCATGAACCCTGCCACCAGAACGCCCGCGCCCAGAAGCGGGGTGATTTGTTTAATGAATCCCCATGTGGATTCAACCCAGGCAACCCTTTCTTCCTTGACGAACCACCTCTTTAGCATGAGCCCCAGGATGACCAGCAGGCCTGCGGTGATATACCACTTGGCGGCAAACACGGCCTGCCACAGGCCTATTGAGCCCTCCCCCGGTCTTGCAAAGGCGGCGAATATGAGGATCAGGACGAGGGTCAGCATGAACAGGCCCTCTTGGGCCAGCGAACGGCCTTTCTCTTCTGCATCCGGCAGATAGATTTCCCCTGCTGTGCGGGCCGCATCGTCCTTCCTGAAGAAGTAGGACATGAGGAGCCCGGTCACGATGGCGAAGATGACGGCCCCGACAGCCCGGGCCAGCCCGAGCTGCCAGCCGAGGATCCTGGCGGTCAACACCACGGCCAGCACATTGATGGCCGGGCCTGAATACAGAAATGCCGTGGCAGGCCCTATTCCGGCGCCCCGGGTGTAAATTCCGGCAAACAGCGGAAGCACCGTGCAGGAGCAGACCGCAAGGACGGTGCCTGAGACCGAGGCGACTGAATAGGATAGTATCTTGCGCGCCTGGGCCCCGAAATACTTGAGCACGGCGGCCTGGGAGACAAAGACCGCAATGGCTCCTGCAATGAAGAACGCCGGGATCAGGCAGGTCAGGACGTGCTCCCGTGCATATTCCTGGAGCATTAAAAAGGCCTCGAGGCCTGATTGGCGGATCGTCTCATGGGCCCAGGGGATGTAATAGGCCGCTACAAAGATAAATATGATTATCAGGAGCTTGGTTCGCTCTTTCATAAAAGGATCCTTTCATTCTTGTTCCAGCAGGACTTTGCCCTGGAACGTCCGGTAGAACAAGTACAGAGCCGGGACCAGGAACAGGCCGTCACGGATAACATACCAGGCCATGGGGGCCCCGTTTGTGTTGCCCACGGCGGAACTGAAGCACCCGCAATGGATATCCAGGCCGCGGGCCAGGTTGAATATCATGGCACTCAAGAAGGCCACCATGAGTCCTGTGACAATGAATACACTCCCTTCACGAAAAAGCCCCAAGACCAGGAAAATCCCTACAACCAGCTCCAGCCATGGAAGCACAAGCGCTGTCAGGTTGATCAGATAGTCGGGGAGAATCTGATAGTTATAGACCACCTCCGCAAAGGCCGCAGGATGAATGATCTTGTCTATGGCCGCATAAATGAAGACCACCCCCAGAATGAGGCGGGCCGATAGGGCAAGAAACCCTTCATGTTTCCAGTATCTTCTCATAAAGAGCCAGTCGAGGTGCATTTTCATGTAAAATCCCTATCTCAGGCCTGAGCGGCTGCTTAGGCATCGAATTCGAAATTTTTCATGTATTCATGAAGCCTAATCTTGCTTTCCTCTTCCAGAGGGGGGCAGTCCTCTGGCCCTTTTGCCCCTTCAGCAACCCGTGCGGCAAATACCATGCATGTGGGCTGGCCGCATTCCCTGCAGTTGGTTTTGGGCAGCAGCTTCAAGATCTCCAGAATCTTGGGTTTGGGCGCACCTTCATAGCGGGGTTGAATATCGTGCCTCTTGTCCCAAACATCGTTTATTTCACCCTTCAACCACTCCAGGATCTTGTCTGCTTCTTCCTCGTCTCTAAGGGCGTTTACAGCGATTTTTTCGGGATGAACCCCGATGATCTTGCCATGAATCCTGAAGGTCACAGCCGGCGGGTCCTTGAGGTATTCGAAGCCCCCCAGCACCGCATTGAGGTAGGGAAGGACCTCTGTAATATCCTGATCCAGATGGGCGATGCAGTGAAGCGACTCAAACCCTGGATTGCATTCAGGCCTGAATATCTGCTTTTTATAACCATTCAGAAGCATTATTTTTCCTCCTGATCCTTCGGACAAACCCTTCATTCCCAAAGGGAGTCAACATCGGAGAGAAGCTGGAGATCCGTAAAATTGGCACCACCTTCCTCACTATTGAAAGGGCTATGCATTCTTGTTATGGAATATACTTCCCAATGCCCCCCTTGTCAACACCCCATCTGTAAAGCCTTGCGGGGGCTTCGTCGGATAAGCGGGCGAGAGGATTATTGCTGTTGACAAAGCAGCCTTTGGATTTTATCCTGGTATTTCAATAAGCTTTTATCAACATAGGAAAAACCACCGGAAAAGATTTTGCCAACGAATAGACCGGGAGCTACTTCTTCATTAGATAATTAGCTATATACTCAATTAAAAATATCCTCAGGGCTTCTTGAAGAGCCCTGAGAGACAGGACCCCATGACTGGAAGGCTCACAAAAAATGAGGGCTCGTCGCCCTGCCGGCTGATGTCCCTTCCCCCGAACCATTGCTGCACAGTTGTGGAAAGCATCAGCGAAGCCGTCATTACAATTGATCTCGAAAAGAAAGTCACCTATCTGAATCCGGCAGCAGAGATTATGACAGGCTTTTCAGCACAAGAGGCAGTGGGCCAGCAGTGCTTTGACATTCTCCGGGCCGATGTTTGCGAGAAAAGATGCCCTTTTGACGACCTTGGTTTGCACAAGGGATCCCAGATTGGGGACCGGGTTCTCATCATCAACAAATCCGGCAATCAATTGCCTGCGTCAATGAGCATCTCTCCCCTGCAAGACGAGAGCGGGGAAATGGTCGGAGCGGTTGAGACCTTCCGGGACCTCTCCGAACTGGAGGAGTTGAGAAGACAGGCCGGCCGCTCCTACACCGACGAGGACATCGTGGGCAAACATCCGGCTATGAAGGAAATCCTGTCCTTCCTGCCGGATATTTCGGAAAGCGAGAGTTCCGTCCTCATTGAAGGTCCGACAGGCTCCGGCAAGGAACTGATCGCCAGGGCCATTCACCAACTGA
Organism: Desulfatiglandales bacterium; assembly: GCA_041685835.1. Lineage (GTDB taxonomy): Bacteria > Desulfobacterota > DSM-4660 > Desulfatiglandales > HGW-15 > JAIPEI01. Next base: position 1,427 of record JAWLEX010000166.1, on the reverse strand, counting down.
GCCCCAGAAAGAGCGGCCCCTTTGTGGCGGTGAACTGCGCCGCACTGCCTGAAACCCTCCTTGAATCCGAACTTTTCGGATACACCAAAGGGGCATTCACCGGGGCGGCGAGGAACAAGGCGGGCCGGTTGTCCATGGCGAACCGGGGGACCCTTTTTCTAGATGGTGCCCATTCAGAAACGCTTTTTGGGCACTAGCAAGTTTCCAATTCAGAAATGAGGATTTTTTGTCAAGCTCAAGGAAATCAAGAGGTTGCGCGGAGGCGTACTGAAGTACGCCGCACAAGCAACCTCGCAGATTGACGCCGAGATTGGCAAAAAAGACCATTTCTGGATGGAAACTAGATGAGATCTCCAGCACATCCATGGCATTTCAGTCCGACCTTCTACGGGTCCTCGAAGACGGGGAATTCACCCCTCTCGGTGGAACCAGGCCGTCGAGAGCGGATTTCCGGGTCATCACGGCCACCAACTTGGAATTGAAGAAGCTTGTCAAAGAGGGGAGCTTCCGGGAAGACCTCTATTACCGCCTTAACGTGGCCAAGATCTGCTTGCCTCCTTTGCGGAAAAGGAGGGAGGTCATTCCTCTCCTGATCGAACACTTCATCCGCAAGTTCAACGTCCTGAAAGGCCGATCCGTCCAGGTGGTCACTCCCGAGGTCCTTGCCTTTCTTATGAGATATCCTTTTCCAGGCAATATCCGCGAACTTGAAAACATTATCGAATATGCCTTCATCACCTGCAAAGGCCGTTTCATAGGTATGGAACACCTCTCCAGGGAATTGTTCGACGAGGCGGAAGATTCCGGTTTTCTTCCTGGATCTCCTGAGGAGATAGAAGAGGCCGAGAGGATTCGCGCCGCACTGGAGCAACATTCCGGAAGCCGCCCCGGGACGGCGCGCGCCCTTTCAATGAGCCGCACCACACTCTGGCGTAAAATGAAGAAATATGACTTGCTGTAATGAAACAACCCGGTGAAATGGTTTCATGAACTGAAACCGTTTTCTTCTTCGTCCCCACCGGATCCGCCTGACACGAAAACCTAATCCGTCAATAAGGAGTAATGCGAGTTGATTGACACGAAACAAACAAAGGAACCTGTGACAATCGAAAACATCTACTGTGTGGAATGAGGGTTATAATTGTTACGGCTTAAGCAAACCAAGGAGAACCATCATGCTGGATGTACTAAAGGCCCTGGTCAGGGCCGTTGAAGACCGTGAGCCGGTTGCGCTTGCCACTGTCATCGACGTGCAGGGTGCGTCGCCTGCCAGGATCGGCTTCAAACTCCTTGTGAAGGCGGACGGCGAAACAGTGGGTAATGTGGGTGGAGGCGAACTTCAAAAAAGGGTGCGCGCCGCCGCAATAGAAGTCCTTGAACAAGGCACGGCCAGGAGGGTCCATTACTCCTTGCAGGAACAAGGCGAG
>JAWLEX010000001.1:0-75793 GCA_041685835.1 Desulfatiglandales bacterium | reverse complement strand
CTTCTGAAAAGCTGTCAGAAAAAACAAGAAGTGTTGATGTTGGTATAATCGAAATCGAAATCGAAATCGAAATCGGGATCGGGATCGGGATCGGGATCGAAAGAGAATAAAAGGATACCTGGACACGAAAAGCTTGATGTCTACCTCTGTATGAAGGAAGACTCCGGGGTCTATGGATTGGAGGAAATCGATTTCGATCCCGATAGCGATTTCGATCCCGAAGAAACCAAACTAAGCGCTTGTTCTTAGTGCCAGTGCTCCTTGACTTCGGGTTGCGGGCGATAGCCCGCCTTAGTGTCATTCTAAAAAGACACAGGCTTGGGGCCATAAATCAATTTCTTCGCAAAGGAGGGATGCGCGATGAAAAACGTGATTCGGGCAGTGATACTGATAGGCTTGACCACACTCCTTTCAGGATGTGTTGAGAAGAAGGTGGACACCGATCTTCTCGACACACCCGACAAGAAGGCCCTTTACGAGCTCATGGTGGCACGATGCGAGGCGCTCAATAAGGCCGAGTTGAGACTTTTTGAAGATATTTACGTTCATGACTCTCCTGAATTGGGCTGGATTTCCAATACCGGCATTCCCATGTGGCGGCAAAACGGTATGCGCTACAATGTCCAATCCCTCAAGAAGCTCAGTATTATTAACGATGATGCCGCAGGCAGGTTTGTACTGGTCGGGTACAATCGAAACGGTACCAGATTTGTTAAATCCGTAGAGGCGCTCTTCATAAAACAGGGCGGGCGATGGAGGATTGAGGCTACGGGCGAGCGATAATACCTCCACCAATTAAACCGCAATCATGAAACGTTGAGGCCCATGAGGGGGAAAAAATGAAACGAAACATTCTTTGGTCGATTTGCACTCTGGTGGTCTTGACCTTTGTCTTGATCTCCCCTGTGAACTCGTATGCAGACGCAAGCGGGGGTGGGAGTGCGGCCACATCAGTAGCTGATGCCGTTCACGCCGCCGGAGAAGTGCAATCCCTGGCTGATCAATTCAATTCAGTCATGGACCGGTTTGATAGAGAAGAGTCCGTGGATCGCAAAAAGAGGCTGCTCCAGGAGGCCGAAAATATCCTGGCCAAGTTGATTGCACAGGCCAATGACGTGGAATCCGAGATCTCTATCCTCTCCCGAAAAAAGCTGGACAAGGTTTATGCGAATAAACTCGATAGGGTACTTGCCAATGTTCAGAATATGAGGAAGGCGGCCCAGGATAGAATGGAGGCCGCATCCCTGGCGGGCTAGAGGAGTGATCCAATGGGGCGGCACGTAAAGCTGTTTTCGGCGTCGGCTGGAAAGTGGTTGGTGCGTTTTCCGCTTCTTCTGGTCCTGTTTCTGCCGGTGGCCTGCAAGACCGTTGACAGGAGTCCGGAGTCCGTGGTTCTGGAAAGAGAGGACAGGGAGGAAGCCACGGCCCTCCTCGGGCGGATCAATGAACTCAATGAGCAGGGAAGGTATGCAGAGGCCATTCCGCAGGCCGTCAGGGTCCTGGAGATTGTGGAAAAAGAAAAGGGCCCGGATCATGAAGGTGTCGGTGTGTGCCTCAACCTTCTGGGGGGGCTCTACACCTCATTCGGTGATTATGAAAACGCCGAGACCACACTCAGACGAGCATTGAAGCTCTACGGCGATCTTGGAAGAGAAGCCGGCTCCATGGCGGCGACGACCCTGGGGCTGCTGGCCAGGCTTCATATGAACAAAGGCGAGTACGAGACCGCAAAACCTTATGCGGTAAAGGCCCTTGAAATACGTGAGCGGTTCGAAGGCCTGGATCATTTCATGGTATCGACCTCCCTCAACACACTGGGCGAAATCGACCTGCATCTTCGTCGATTTGATAAAGCGGAAGAGCTGCTGCAGCGTGCAGTCAGACTTCGAAAAGCTCACGAAAACCCTCACGGCCTTGTCATCAGCCTCAATAACCTGGCAAGGCTTTATTATGAAGAGGGGGATATCGACTCGGCCGTGCCCCTGGCTGAAGCCGCCCTGGAGCTGGGGGAGTATGCCCTTGGAGACACCCACCCCCACTTGGCCGATACCCTGGTTCTCCTGGGAAAGATCCACGCTTCCCGAGGTCTTTATGAAAAGGCCTTTCTTTTCCTTAAAAGGGCACAGGAAATCGACTTCCTCGCCATTGATCACATGAAGGGTTTTACATCAGAGGCCCAGAAGCTTCAGTTCGTAAAGAAAAGCGAAGAGGACCTGCAGGTATTTCTTTCTCTTATCATCCTGAATACACCGGAATACCCCCATGCTTTGGAGGAAGGGCTGAATACTGTTTTGAGGCGGAAGGGCATTATTCTGGAAGTCCAAAAACAGTTTCAGGAGACCCTTTTTTCAGGTGATGAAAGCATATCCGGTACATTTCAAAGACTGTCTGATGTGCGCTCCCACCTGACTGCAATGGCCTTTTCCGGACCGGGCGGCAAGAGCACGGCGGCGTACCGCCGGAAATTGGAACTTCTGAGGGCCGAAAAGGAAAGCCTGGAAAGAGAACTGAGCGGTCTCAGCCGGTCCTATTCAGTTTATTTGGAAACGGCAAACGCCCGGAGCAGAAACGTCGCCGCCGTTTTAGACCGAGACAAAGGACAGGCATTGGTGGAGATAGTTCGCCTGACTCCTTTTCTTTTTGAAGCGGATGTGAAAGACCACTGGGCTCATGACCGGTATGTGGCCTTTATCCTCTTGCCTGGTAAGGCGGATGAAGTGAAAATCAGGGACCTGGGCGATGCCGATAGTATTGATAACTTGATTGTGCGATTCAAAAGGGAAATCACCAGGGATTTTTCGGGAACGGGTGAGGCCGTGGCCTCGCTTGCGGAACACCTCTATGCCGACGTCTTCCAGCCCATCGAACGGGAACTGGGGAATGCACGGCATCTTTTTTTATCTCCTGACGGCAACCTCAACCTGATTCCCTTTGAGGTCTTCCGAAAACCGGAAAGCGGCTTCCTTATTGAAGAGTATACCTTCAACTATGTCTCATCGGGAAGGGACATCCTCGGCTTCGGGAAAAAAGGGCGTGCGGAAGGCAAATCACTCATCCTGGGGGATCCGGATTTTGACGCCGTCCCGGCGGATGAAAGCCGTCAATATCCAAACGAAGCCTCTGCCAAAAAGGCTCTTCTCCACATGCCAAACGGCACGCTGCGCGGGCTTCGATTTGATCGGCTCCCCGAGACGCTTGAAGAGGTGAGAACCATTCAGGAAATCCTGGGAAAAGCTACGGCCGACCTTTTCACCGGTGATGGGGCAACTGAACAGGTCCTTCGGCAGATCACCGGTCCTCGCATCCTCCACCTTGCAACGCACGGGTTTTTCCTCCGGGATATCGAGATCAGGCCCGGGGCTTCCGAGCGGGGTATTATAAGCGTACCGGTCAAGGAGGATTCCCGGATTCCCAAAAGGATTCAGATCGCAAATCCACTCATGCAATCGGGTTTTGTGCTCGCAGGAGCAAACAGGGCTTTGACCTCTCCGGGCTCATGGGACCTCTCGGGTGTTGTCACGGCTGAAAAGATTCTCGGGCTCAGACTGCATGGAACGGAGATGGTTGTCATGTCTGCATGCAATACGGGAGAGGGTGAGGTGAGAAGGGGCGAAGGGGTTTTCGGGCTGAGAAGGGCGTTTACCCAGGCCGGTGCCGGGAGTCTCGTGATGAGCATGTGGCCCGTGCCGGATAAAGAGACCAGGGAGTTGATGATCTGGTTTTATCGGAATATTCTTTCCGGGAAAATGAATCGGTGCGACGCCCTGAGGAGCGCGGCCCTGAAAGAGATGGAAATCGCCCGCGATCGCTACGGCCATCCGGCCCCGCGTTACTGGGGCGCCTTTGTTTTCATGGGAAATCCCTGATATGATAAGAAAAGAGCGTTACTTGAAAGCACCCGCTTTGCGCAGACCTTCCCTGCCTGATTTTTCAAGTTGATGAGGAGTTCAGGGCAGAGGCAGATGGATCCAATTGCCGCCGGAGAGAAATGTCTGCCACATAATGCGTCGTCTCTAATCTTGGGAGACAAGGCGAAATCGCCAATGATACCACCCGTAAAAGGAAACCCTTTTCACCTCCCATCACCCTTCTCGAGAGAGATTACTCGTGGCCGCCGTGTGTAGTCTGGAATCGACTCGGGATTGTCATATGCGCCCAGCGCCTCGGCCGTCTTAAAGGCCTCATCCATCTGTCGCGGATCCATCTCCAAAAGGAGCCGGCCGCCGGGAGAAAGGAATGCCGGCGCATCCCGCAGAATGCGCTTGACGACCTCCATCCCTCCCGGGCCGCCGTCCAGGGCCTGCCTGGGCTCGTAGTCACGCACCTCCGGCCCCAGCCTGTTCAATTCTTCGGAATCCACATAGGGCGGATTGGAGACAATGAGATCAAACCCTGTGCCTCCCTCTCGAAACGGGGCCAGGAGATCTCCCCTCACGAAGCTGATCCTATTCTCAACTCCATGGGTTCGCGCGTTTTTCCGTGCAAGGGCCAGGGCGTATAAAGAGGTGTCGCTGGCCCAGATCCGGGCACCGCTTATCTCACGGGCCACACAGACCGCCAGGATCCCGGATCCCGTGCCCAGATCGAGAACCTTCGGGGCCTCCTTGCCCGGGATTGCACCCCCGTTAAAAAGGGCCATGGCCTGTTCCACAAGGACCTCGGTCTCCGGCCTGGGAATGAGTACCCCCGAAGCCACCTCGAAATCCAGGGACCAGAACTCCTGCCGGCCCCTGATGTACTGCAGGGGCTCCCGCCCCGCCCTCCTTCGCACAAGATCCCTGTAACCGGCGACCTCCTCTTCACTCAGAGGCTGATCAAAGCGAAGGTACAGGTCCAGGCGGCGGCAATCCAGCAGGTGAGCCAGCAGGACCTCCGCATCAAGCCGCGGGCCCGGGACGCCCTTCTGTTCAAGGTAGGCGGTGGTAACCTCCAAGATGCCTTTGATGGTCCATGATCGGGGCTGCATGGGTGTCTTTCGGCAAACAGGCGATAATGTCGTTATTCCCCGGATCCTTTGAGCGCTTCGGCCTGGAAGTGGGTTATGAGCGGATCGATGAGAGGGTCCAGCTCCCCCTGAAGGATAGAGTCCAGCTTGTAGAGCGTGAGGCCGATCCGGTGGTCCGAGACACGGCCTTGGGGAAAGTTATAGGTGCGGATTTTTTCACTCCGGTCCCCGGATCCCACCATGACTCGGCGTTCCTCGGAGATGCGTGACTGCTGTTCGTCCTGGTGCCGGTTCAGGAGACGGCTGCGAAGAACTTTCATGGCCTTGGCCTTGTTCTTGTGCTGGCTCTTTTCATCCTGGCAGGTCACTACGAGACCTGTAGGCAGGTGGGTGATCCGCACGGCCGAATCCGTTACGTTCACGTGCTGTCCCCCGCGTCCCGAGGACCGAAAGACGTCGATACGCAGGTCTTCCGGATTGACCTCCACGTCCACCTCTTCGGCCTCCGGCAGAACAGCCACGGTCACCGCGGAGGTGTGAATACGGCCCTGGGTCTCGGTCTCCGGGACCCGCTGGACCCGGTGACCACCCCCTTCGTGCTTGAGACGGCTGTAGGCCCTATGCCCCTGAATCAGGAAAATCACTTCTTTGATTCCCCCGATGCCCGTATAGCTCTGACTCAGGATCTCCGTCCGCCAACCCCGGAGTTCGGCATACCGTGTGTACATCCGAAAGAGGTCCGCCGCGAAAAGGCCGGCCTCGTCTCCTCCTGTTCCGGCCCTTATCTCCAGTATAATGTTCTTGTCATCGTTGGGGTCATTGGGGAGAAGAAGAATTTTGAGTTGCTTTTCCAGCTGCTCGAGTCCGTCTTTGAGCCCCTGGATCTCCTCGTGCGCCAGTTTCCTTATCTCGGCGTCCTCATCCTCCAGGAGACTCCGGCTGCCTTGGAGCTCTTCGTGCAAGTCCTTGTAAGACCTGTAGGCGGAGACTATGGGTGAGAGGTTGCTGTGCTCCTTCATGAGCTTCTGGTATGTCTTCTGGTCGGAGATCACCTCGGGATCGGACAAAGCCCTTTCCAGGTGGTCGAAACGGCTTTCTATTTCTCTCAGCTTCTCGAACATGAAGCGACAGCCCCGGGCAAAGAAATTCCCCCATGGCGGGGGAATTCGCACGAACCAGGCGGTTGGAGGTCAAACATCAAGCCTTGCCGCCCTCCTTATCGGTGTACTTGGCATACTTTTTCTTGAAACGTTCCACTCGACCGGCGGAGTCCACAAGCTTCTGTTTGCCGGTGAAGAAGGGGTGGCATGCGGAGCAGATCTCCACCCTGATTTCCTTTGAGGTGGATCCCGTCTCGAATTCATTTCCGCAGGCGCAGTGAACTATGGTCTTGTGAAACTCGGGATGAATGTCTTTCTTCATTGTAAAACCCCTATTCTCCTTATACTACTCGCTCATGGATGCCAAAAACTCTTTATTATCCTTTGTGCCCTTCATTTTGTCCAGTAAAAACTCCATGCTGTCTACGGGTGTGAGCGGCGCCAGGAGCTTTCGAAGGATCCAGATCCGGTACAGGTCCGCCTGCTCCACGAGCAGTTCTTCCTTCCGGGTCCCGGAGCGATTGATGTCCATGGACGGAAACACACGGCGGTCGGTCAGCTTGCGGTCCAGGTGGATCTCCATGTTTCCCGTCCCCTTGAACTCCTCGAAAATCACCTCATCCATCCTGCTTCCCGTGTCGACCAACGCCGTGGCGATGATGGTGAGGCTCCCTCCCTGTTCCACGTTTCGGGCGGCCCCGAAAAACCGCTTCGGCTTGTGAAGCGCATTGGAGTCGAGGCCGCCGGACAGTATCTTTCCGCTCGGCGGAACCGTCGCGTTGTATGCACGTGCCAATCTCGTGATGCTGTCGAGCAGGATCAGCACATCCCGCTTGTGCTCCACAAGGCGTTTAGCCTTTTCAATCACCATCTCCGCGACCTGAACATGCCTGTGCTGAGGTTCGTCAAAGGTGGAACTGATGACCTCGGCCTTGACGGAGCGTTGCATATCCGTCACCTCTTCGGGCCGTTCGTCGATGAGGAGGACAATTTTATGGATGTCCGGATGGTTAGCTGTAACGCTGTTGGCGATGTTCTGAAGAAGCATGGTCTTTCCGGTCCTGGGCGGAGCCACTATCAGGCCTCGCTGCCCCTTGCCGATCGGGGTCATGAGGTCCATTATGCGGGTGGAATAGTTGTCGGACGTGGTCTCCAGCGCGATCCCTTCTTCGGGATAAAGCGGGGTGAGGTTATCAAATAGAATCTTATCTCTTGAAACCTCCGGGTTCTCGTGGTTGACCTGTTCCACCTTCAGCAGTGCGAAATAGCGCTCAGAGTCCTTGGGAGGCCGAATCTGCCCGGAGATGGTGTCACCGGTTCGCAGGTTAAAACGGCGGATCTGTGAGGGAGAGATGTAGATGTCGTCCGGCCCCGGCAGGTAGTTCGAGTCAGTGGCCCGGAGAAAACCGAACCCGTCCGGAAGGATTTCCAGGACTCCTTCGCCGTAAATCAAGCCGTTTTTCTCTGACTGGGCCTGGAGCAGTGAAAAAATCAACTCCGGTTTGGGCATTCCCGAAGCCCCGTCGATGTTTGCCGCCTTGGCCATCTCGGTCAGTTCATTAATCTTCATCTGTTTCAATTCAACAATGTTCATATTCCATCTCCAGTGATTTGAGCGCGGTTCTTGGAATTCTATCTGTCCGTTTCGGCTGATTCCCCCACTCTGTTCCGGCCCATGCATCGTCAGCCCAGGCCCTAAAACCAAGCGTCTCTCGCAAAGACGCAAAATCGCCAAGTAAAAATAACTATTTTTTTATGTGTTACTTTTGGGACCTCCGGGTGCTATGCGAGAAAACGAGCTTGTTGCATGGCCATCCTGTTTGTTTTCAACCGGTCGATGCCCCGGTTCATTGAAAGGTAGATGCCTCATGGGCCCTGCAGGCCGCAGACCGGCCCTGACGGAAAACCACCCCCGCAGGCGGGGGCCTACAGATCTATATGACATTCCTGATACTATGCGTTGAGCTAAAGATGGCGCAGTAGAATATCCTTGAAGTCCTTGTTGATATCCGGGAAAAAACGAATCCTCTGAAAGGCAGGAGGGATAATTATGGATGTTCTTATAACCATGTTCCCCACCGTGTCAAGGGATTTTATCACCTTTCCCGATTGCGGCAAGAACCCTGCCCACACGAATCATGTCCGGGGGTAAAGGGGAGGTGAACTCCCCATAGCAACCGGTCTCCGGATGTTTGAACCCAAGGCGTTGGGCGTGCAGCATCTGCCTTCCCAGAAGTTCTTCCACAACCGGCGCTGCCTGGGGATACCGCTGTTTCCACCATGCACGCTTAAGGCCGTAAAGAGGGTCTCCCACGACCGGGTGCCCCTCGTGCGCCAGGTGAACCCGGATCTGGTGGGTTCGGCCGGTCAACAGTCTAACGCGAAGACGGGCGAATCGGCCGCCCCACCGTTCTGATACGCTCCAGAGCGTGACTGCCTGCCTACCCGAGACCGGGACCACGGCCATCCTTTTTCTGTGCTTCTGATCCCGTCCTATGGGACGGTCGATCTTACCCTCATCCCGCCTGAAACTCCCATGGACGAACACCTCGTATTCCTTCATAATCTCGCCGGATTTGAACTGCCTGGACAGGGCCTCATGGGCCATGTCGGTCTTTGCGACCACCATGAGACCGGACGTATCCTTGTCCAGACGGTGTACAATTCCCGGGCGCATTACATCCCCTATACATGACAAGTTCCGGCAGTGTTCCAGGAGCCCATGGACCAGGGTCCCAGTGGCATGGCCGGGAGCGGGATGGACCACAATGCCCGCGGGTTTGTCCAGGACGATCAGGGAGGCGTCCTCGTGAACAATCGCAAATTCGACCTGCTCCGGCTCCAGACGGCAGGGACGTGGCGGCGGGATGGTAAGGACGACGCAGTCTTTCGCTTTTAGGTGGTAGCTCGCCTTCGCTGTCCGATTGTTCACGGTCGCATGAGCGGCCCGAATCAGCTCATGGGCCCTGGACCTGGTCAGCCCTTCCACCCGGGAGGCGAGAAAAGCGTCAAAGCGCTCACCGGCATGACTCGCGGAGATGAGGAAGTGAAAGCTCCTGCCCGGCACGTGATTCACTTTACACTACTGTGTTTATAATCCGGTAAAAAGCACTTTTCCAGCAGGGTGCACCGAAACCGTAAACATAACATATTAATTTTATCTATTTTTTTCTCTGCGTATCTGCGTCTCTGAGCGAGATATAACGTCTTTACGGACCCGTCAGTGTTGCCTTGGTTTTTGAAATCATATTTCAGGCAAATATCTTGTCCAGATCCTTCTCTATCTGTGTTTCCGCGACTTTCTTTGCCAGGGAAATCTCCTTGACCAAAAGGCTTCTCGCTGTATCAAGCATCTTTCTCTCACCAAAAGACAACTCTTTTTCTGTTTTTAACATAAGCAGATCTCTGTATACTTCAGCAACTTCATATACAGAACCTGTTTTAATTTTCTCCATATATTCTCTATAACGTCGATTCCAAGTCTGATTGTCAACAATAATGTCCCTTTTCTTTAAAATATTGTACAGTTTCGGCACTTCGCTCTTCTCTATGAGTTCCCTCAATCCCACATTATTAACATTACCGGTTGGTATCATGATTTTCATGTCGTTCTCGAGAATGCGCATGACATAAAAATCCTGGCAGCACCCGGATATCTCCTGGCTTTCGATCTTCTCGATAACGCCGACCCCGTGCGCAGGATATACGGCCAAGTCACCTATGCTAAACATTGACAAAACCCCCGTTTCCAAAGGGCGCAACGCCCTTCACCGCGGCCGCCCGGCCCTTCTTGTGCCTTTCATTAAGGGCCGGGCTCTCCCTTTGTGACGAATTCCGCGGCGGGTATGAAGTCCCGATTCATTGATCCGGAGACGAGGGGCGGAAAGGAATTCCGCCCCTCGCGATTCCGGGGAAGGTCTTGCCTCGAGGCTAGAACAGCCCGGCCCAGCCTGCAAGGATCGGGGCGATTACCAGAGAGACCACCGACATCAGCTTTATCAGGATGTTCATGGCGGGACCCGAGGTGTCCTTGAACGGATCGCCTACAGTGTCGCCCACCACGGCCGCCTTGTGATTATCGCTTCCCTTGCCGCCCAGGTTTCCTTCCTCGATATACTTCTTGGCATTGTCCCAGGCGCCACCGCTGTTGGCCATAAAGAGCGCCAGGAACGCGCCCATGGTCGTGGCCCCCAGAAGCATACCGCCCAGGGTCTCGGGACCCAGGATGAAGCCAACGGCAACCGGGGTCAGCACGGCCACCAGGCCGGGCGCGACCATTTCCTTCAGGGCCGAGGTAGTAGCGATGTCCACGATGGTCGCGGGATCCGGCTTGGCACCTTCCTTCCCTTCCAGAAGGCCGGGGATCTCCCTGAACTGCCGCCGGATCTCCTCCACGATACTGAAGGCCGCCTTACCGACGGAGGTCATGGTCAGCGCGGCGCAGACCATGGGCACCATACCGCCGATGAACACCCCGATGACCACCATCGGATTTTTGATATCGATAACTTCCAGTCCCACTGCCTGGGTATAGGCCACAAACAGGGCCAGGGCGGTAAGGGCCGCCGAACCGATGGCAAAGCCCTTGCCGATGGCAGCGGTCGTGTTGCCCAGGGCGTCCAGGCTGTCCGTGATCTTCCGGGTCTCAGGACCCAGTTCGCTCATCTCGGTGATGCCGCCCGCGTTGTCTGCAATGGGGCCGTACGCATCCACCGTCATGGTCGCGCCTACCGTTGCAAGCATGCCGACCGCGGAAAGGCCGATGCCGTAGATACCGGCGGTCTTGAACCCGATAAACGTAGCCACGCAGATACCCATCATGGGGAGCCAGGTGGAAATCATGCCCACTGCCAGGCCGGCGATGATCACAGTGGCGGCTCCGGTCTCAGACTGCCCGGCAATGCGCCGGATCGGTGGACCCGAGGTGTAGTACTCGGCCAAGAGCCCGATTGCGATTCCGCAAAGGAGTCCCGAGAATACCGCCCAGAAAGCGCCCCAGGGCATGCCGAGGGAACTCGTGACTATAATGGTAAGGATGATGAAAATAACGGCTGCGACAAAGGTAGTGTACCGCAGGGCGCCTGCAGGGTCCCCACTCTGAAAGATCTTTATGGAGAAGACACCTGCGAAAGAGCTCAGGAGCCCCGCCATTACAACCAGAATCGGGAAGGACATGTACATCAGTTTGATGTTCTCGGGAGACATGCCTTCGAGAGCCGGAAAGTCAGCCATAAACTGAGGCGTGATGGCCAGAGTGGCACCGATGGCTATGGTTGCGATCACCGAACCGACGAAGGACTCGAATATGTCCGCTCCCATGCCGGCAATGTCGCCAACGTTGTCACCCACATTGTCCGCGATGACGCCGGGATTGCGGGGATCGTCTTCCGGGATACCGGCTTCAACCTTTCCAACCAGGTCCGCTCCAACATCGGCCGCCTTGGTGTAAACTCCACCGCCGACACGGGCGAACAGGGCAATGGAACTTGCGCCCATGGCGAAGCCGTTGATGTACGTGGACGACTCGATAGAACCTCCCCAGATCCAAAACCAGAAGCCCAGGCCGAGCATTCCCAGACCGGCCACTGCAAGTCCCATGACGGAGCCGGAGAAGTAGGATACGTTCAGGGCCTTGGCCTGCCCGAATTTATTCGCCGCCTCGGCTGTTCGGGAGTTCCCACGGGTGGCGGCCGTCATTCCTGAAAATCCGGCGGCCATGGAACAAAACGCACCGGTCAAAAAGGCGATGGCGGTCTGCCAGGCTACTGCGAAACCCAGCAACAGGAATACCACGGCTATGAAAAAGACAAGGATGGTGTACTCCCGCCTGAGGAACGTCATGGCCCCAATGTGGATCTGTTCTTCGAGTTCCTGCATCAGCGGGCTTCCGTTCGGCTGCTTCTTGACGTATCCGAAAACCAGCCAGGCGATAATCAGACTCAGGATCCCCAAAAAGGGGGCAAAAACAGTTAATCCCTGCATCAGCTTATTCCCTCCTTCGGTTGAATTAGACTTATTCCGTTGATGGCGTTCATCGCCGCATCAACGCCTTCCACAACAAACACCTCGCACGCCCGAACCCCTAATTGAATCACTTGAATAACCATTTCATGCTCTTCACGTGAAAAATTGCTTAATACATAATCATCCACCGCCTGCCTTTGCTCAGGCCTGTCGATCCCGACCTTCAAGCGAGGAATGTCCGGGGAACCCAGATGCCTGACGACCGAAGCAACACCCTTATGGCCTCCGGCCCCACCTCCTGCGGCGATCCGGACCCGGCCGAGAGGAAGATCAAGGTCGTCGTGAACAATCAGGATATCCTTCTTCTCGACCCGGTAGTAACGAGCGCACGCCTGAACCGCTTCGCCGCTGCGGTTCATAAACGTCATGGGGCAAAGAAGTATGAGGCTTCTTCCGAGAAACATCGTCCGGGCGCTGCCGGACTGAAAGTGGCGTCCCGACAGCCGGACCCCCAAGCTCTCGGCCCATGCCTCCAGGATCCGAAAGCCCATGTTGTGACGCGTGAACCGGTAGTCAGGTCCGGGATTTCCAAGTCCCGCAATCAGATACACTTCCCAAGGATCTCCCTTCACCCCCTTTCGCCTCAGGCATTCTACTCTTCGCCGGCCCCTTCCTCTAACTCCTTCCCGCTTTCTCCACCTTCTTCGAGCCCTTCGGCCTCCTCGGCCTCTACCTCGGCCTCAGCCTCCACGCTTGGTGCGGCCACCACGGCTACGGTCAGGTGTCCCTCCTGGGCCGTGGTGATACCTTCCGGGAAAACAATGTCATCTATGTGCACGGCGTCGCCTATGTCCAACCCTGATACGTCCACATCAAGCTTTTCAATGAGCTTGTCCGGCAGGCAGGACACCGTGATCTCCCGGCGCACATACTGAAGGATCCCGCCATTAACCACGCCCACGGGCTCACCCACCAGATTGACCGAGATGTCGGCGGTAATCTCCGTGTCCATAGAGATCTCGTAGAAGTCCGCATGGAGGTAGTCCCCTCGAAGCGGATCCACCTGGAGTTCCTTTATCATAACGGTGGCATCCTGAACCCCACCCTCGCCTGAGGAAATCTTTAGATCGATTATCGCGCTCTCTCGGCTGACTTTCTTCAAAATACCCTGGAGATCCCGAGTAGTTACGGAGACAGGAACGGGTTCAGCCTTGGGACCGTAAAACACAGCCGGAATGCGCTTTTCATTCCGGAGTTTTTTTGCCGCCTCCTTGCCCTTTTGATTTCGGACATCGACGGCCAGGTTGAAATGCGCCATATTCTTCCTCCTGATCAACCCCGGTGGTGCCGGGGCATTAATAAAATATTTCACAAGGCACAAAAAACGAAACGCTCTTCGTACCGTGGTTCCTCACCGCTACACGAAGAGCGTGCTTACGGAATGGGACGTGTGAATACGCTTGGCCGTCTCTCCAAGAAGTTCGGCCACCGAAAGCACTTTGATCTTCGAGCACTCCGCCGCCCTGTCGTTTAGAGGAATCGTGTCGGTCACCACCAGGCTGTCGATGGGCGACTCTTCGATTCGCTCGAGAGAGGGTCCCGAAAGGACCGCATGGGTGCAACAGGCGTGGATATGGGCAGCCCCATACTTCTTGAGTGCGCCCGCGGCCTGGGTCAGCGTCCCGGCAGTATCCACCATGTCATCCAGAATAATGGCCGTCTTGTCAGCCACCTCGCCGATGATGTTCATTGCCTCGGCCACGTTGGGCGCGTCCCTCCTCTTGTCAATGATTGCCAGGCCGCAGTCCAGCCTCTTGGCAAAGGCGCGGGCCCGCTCCACACCTCCTGCGTCGGGGGAAACCATGACCAGGTCGTTTTCAAGGTGGGCCCGAATGTGTTTCAAAAGAATCGGTGCGGCGAACAGGTTGTCCACCGGAATATTGAAATACCCCTGGATCTGACCGGCATGAAGGTCCGTTGATACCACGCGGTGCACGCCTGCCACGGTGATCAGGTCCGCCACGAGCTTTGCGCTGATTGGGACGCGCGGCTTGACTTTCCGGTCCTGCCTGCCGTAACCATAATAGGGGATCATGGCCGTGATCCGCTTGGCCGAAGCCCTCTTTAGCGCATCAATGATGATGAGCAACTCCATCAGGTTGTCATTCACTGGAGTGCAGGTGGACTGCAGGATGAAGACGTCCATGCCGCGAACGTTCTCGTGGATCTCCACCTGGGTCTCTCCGTCACTGAATTTTTTGGCGCTGATCTTACCCGGTTCGATCTCGAGGTAAGCGCAGACCCTTTCGGTCAATTCAGGGTTTGATGATCCGCCGAACAGTTTCATTGATTCATCGCCTGGCTGGGGTGGGAGGATTCGAACCTCCGAATGCGGGCTCCAAAGGCCCGTGTCTTACCACTTGACGACACCCCAGCACGCCTTTCGGATCCTCTTTGAAGGAGAAGGGATGCAGGATCGGTCTATCCGTCCCGAGTACCCCCGAATCGTTCGCCCGACCAGTTGTTAGTCACGAAGACATCCCCCAGGTCCTGAAGGATGAGCCTCTTCGCAGCGGCTTCCGCTTCACTCTTCGCCCGGAAGACGCCGAACACCGTCGGTCCGCTTCCGGTCATGAGGGCCCCTTCGGCACCCGCTTCCAAGAGGGCCTCCTTGATTCGGGTCACGACCGGAAACCGGGGCTCGGTCACATGTTCCAGATCGTTTTCCAGGAGATCAAAAACGGAGAACGTATCCTGATTTAAAGCTTTGAATATATAGTCTTTTTCGGGTCTTGTCAACCCAATTTCCACCTGCCTGTAGACCCATGCGGTGGAAATCGCTACAGGCGGGTTAACAAGTACATACCACAAATCGGGCCAATAATCCAGACTTTCCAGGTCCTCACCGATGCCTCGGACCAGGGATGGTACGGCGGAGAGAAAAAAGGGCACATCAGAGCCTAATTCCAGTGCTGTTTCATACAGATCCGCCGCTTTCAGGCGACCGGGCCAGGCCTCATTCAGCCCGATAAGGACGGCGGCCGCATCGCTGCTTCCACCGCCCAGCCCAGCCGCCACGGGTATCTCCTTATGAAGGCGTATGGAGAAGCCATGACGGAGGCCGCTTTTGGACAGGAACGCCCGGGCCGCCTGCCATACAAGGTTGGTCTCGTCTCCCGGCACAGGCCTTCCCGAACAGTACAGCTCGATTCCCTCGCCCGGCCCGGCCTGCACCTCGATCCGATCCGCCAGGCTCACCGGAACCATGACGGAGATCAGTTCGTGGTACCCATCCGGCCGGCGGGCCGTGATGGTGAGATGAATGTTAAGCTTGGCCGGGGCCTCAACCACAGCCCGGGAAGCAGTACCGCCTGCGCTTATTCCCATACCTTGACTGTCAAGTACAGCGTGTTCCCCCCACGCTGGACAAGAAAGAGGATCGTCTCACCCTTGCCGTAACCTGAGACGACCTCCTGATACTGGGACAGGGTCCGAACCACTTTCTGGTCTATCTCGATAATCATGTCGCCGGGACGAAGACCGGCCTCCGCGGCCGGAGAATCGGAGTGCACCCGAACCACTACCAGACCCTCCTCGGAAGGGAGGTTGAAATGCCTGGCATGATCAGGAGTGATTTCCTCCACCGTCATGCCCAGGTCAGTCCGGGCCTCGACCGGCTCTGAAGGCTCATCTTCCTCGTCCAGCCGCCCCAGCTTGACTTTGATGGTCTTCTTCCGTCCTTTTCGAATCACCTCGACTTCGACTTTTTTCCCCACCGGCGTAGAACCGACCATCATGGGAAGCTCATTCATCTCCTGGACTTCGTTCCCGTCAAAGGAAATGATGACGTCGCCCCGTTTTATGCCGGCCTTATCGGCCGGTCCGCCCGCGGTCACGTCTGCAACCAGCGCGCCTTTCTGATCTTTCAGGTCCAGTTTGTCCTGGAGTTCGGCGGTAATCTGCTGGATCATCACACCGAGCCACCCTCGCACCACCCGGCCTTCCTTGAGCTGCGGAAGGAGTTCCTTGGCCAGGTTCACGGGAACGGCGAATCCGATCCCGATACTGCCCCCTGTCCGCGAGAAGATGGCGGAACTGATTCCCACCACTTCCCCCTTGGTGTTCAGTAAGGGCCCTCCACTGTTACCCGGGTTGATGGAGGCGTCGGTCTGGATAAAGTTTGCGTAGGAGTCCATTCCGATTCTACGGTACTTGGCGCTTACGATTCCCGCAGTAACCGTCCATTCCAGACCGAAGGGGTTCCCTATCGCCAGGACCCAGTCCCCGACGTTCATGTCGTCCGAGTCACCCAGAGGAAGGGGTTTAAGAGGAGTATCGGGCTTTATCTTGATAAGGGCGAGGTCCGTCTTGGAGTCCCTGCCCACGATCTCCGCTTCGTATTCACGGCTGTCCGACAGGACCACCTTGATCTCATCGGTCTTCTCCACCACGTGGTTGTTCGTGAGAATATACCCTTTCTCATCGATGACAAACCCGCTTCCCAGGCTCTTCTGCCTATACTCCTTCGGGATCTGGTCCCTGAAGAAACGCTCGAAAAAGTCATGGAAGGGATCCTCTTGATCCATGGGGCCACGGAACATGGGTAGGCTGTCCCTCTTTACGATCTTGACCGTACTGATGTTTACCACCGAGTCCCGTGCCTCATTAACCAGATCACTGAACGATCCCGGGGCGCCGGGGACGATGTCGGACGTCTGTGCCAATACGGTTGGGGTCTGATTAGCAGCGGTTGTGATTATGGTACCCGCTATTAACGGTAGGATAGTGAAGCAGATCGCATAAGCTACCGCTCTCTTGATGCTCTTTGTCTTAATCATTGTATTGCTCCCTGTCTCAATCTCAAGAAAGCCGCTGCAATTCCGCCCTAAGCCGGAACCCGCGGCATTTCCGCCTGCACGACGATCAGCCGGCCCTCAGCACTCTGTAAAATGTGAGAGCGTGGCGTTCGAGAGGCGGCGGTCAGGATCATCCCGACGCCTTGACGAAACGCCACCTCAAGTCAGCCAGCATAGTGTCCAGGAACCTCTGCTCCTCGTCATCAAGGTTGCCTTTTGTCTTGTCCTTAAGCATGCCGATGGTGTCGATTGTGTGCTTGGCCAGGCTAAGATCTTTGGTTTTTCGACCGGTTTGGGGATCAGGGATCTCTCCCATATGTAGCAGGGCCGAAGAGCTGAGGCTCATTATCAGCGTGCTGAAATTGACCTCCGGAAGCGGTTGGGATCTCCACTGCTGGTCGGCTTCCTCCCTGGATTTTTCTCCCTGATTCTTTTCACTGGTTATCTCTTCGGACCGATCCTGCTTGCCGGCATCGGCTTCAACGTTTGAGTCCGGAGTCTCCTTGGTCTCCTCCTCGCGTGGATCGCCTCTGTCATCGAAAACCCGCCTGTCCTTGACAACAAATCCTTTTTCATCGGTTTCCATGGCATCCCTCCTCATCGCACCCGGCACAGCGGCCGGGACCGCCGATCCGCCCATTATTCCACCATGTTCCGCCCTGCAAAAACACCCGCCTATAACAGCCGATTTCCCGGCTGGTTCAGAGTTCGATTCGATGGGCTGAAGAAACGTCTTTCAGCCCCCGGATTTCCTGAAGCACCTCGTCACCGGCCGGGACCTCGGTGCTCAGGATAATGATGTTCCTGGCCTTGTGCGGGTCCTGGCCCACATGCATGCGGCTGATGTTTATGCCCTGCTCCCCAAGGGACGAGCAGATTCGGCCGATCACCCCGGGCTTGTCCTCGTTGTGGATCAGAAGCATGTGTCCCTCAGGAACAGCCTCCAGGTAAAAATCGTTGATTCGGAGAATACGAGGCAGCGTCTTACCGAATATCGTCCCCGAAACCACTCTCTCTCCATCCACCGACTTCACCCTCACCATGATCAGGCTGCCGAAATCCTCCGACTTCTCAGATGTCGACTCCAGCACCTTGATTCCTCGATCCGACGCCACCATTCGAGCGTTGATGTAGTTCACATCATCCTTCATCACAGGCGTAAGGATCCCCTTCAAAACCCCTGTTGTAAGAGGCCTGACATCGTACTCCGTCACCTTACCCAAATACCTCACCTCAACCTCTTCAACCCCGCTCGACGCCAGTTGCCCCTGAAACAGGCCCAGCTTCTCACCAAGCACAACCCACGGCCTTAATACCGTCATCAGCTCAGAACTTACACTGGGAACGTTA
Organism: Desulfatiglandales bacterium; assembly: GCA_041685835.1. Taxonomy (GTDB): domain Bacteria; phylum Desulfobacterota; class DSM-4660; order Desulfatiglandales; family HGW-15; genus JAIPEI01. Next base: position 57,578 of record JAWLEX010000001.1, on the reverse strand, counting down.
ACAGCGTTCTTTACGCTCCCGTGTAGAAGGTAGGACACTATCTGCTCGGCTACGTCCTTCGCCACATTGTCCTGGGCCTCCATCGTCGAGGCGCCGAGGTGCGGCGTACACACAAAATTATCCAGTTGCATCAGCCTGTGACCGCCGGGAGGCTCAGTCTCAAATACGTCCAGCGCCGCTCCCCCCAAATGACCGCTCGCCAGGGCCTCATAAAGGGCTTCCTCGTCAACGATCCCCCCTCGCGCACAGTTAACCAGCATAGCCCCGGGCTTCATCTTTGAAAACGCATCCGCACCGAGAAGCCCGGCCGTCTCCTCTGTTCTCGGGACGTGTACCGTGACATAGTCCGAATGCCTCAAAAGCTCTTCAAGCCCCACAGGCTCGCAGTCCGCCTCCTCGATCACAGACGGCTTAAGATACGGATCATAAACAACCACCTTCATCTTCAGCCCCTGGGCACGATCCGCAACTATCCGGCCTATATGACCCAGTCCCACCAGCCCCAGCGTCTTACCATATACCTCATGACCTTTAAGCGCCTTTTTCTCCCATTTTCCCGCCTTCATCGAGGCCGTAGCACGCGGTATGTTACGCGTAAGCGACATCAGAAGTGCAATGGCGTGCTCCGCGGTAGTGATCGTGTTACCCTCAGGGGTATTCATAACCACGATACCACGTCGACTGGCAGCCTCAATATCCACGTTGTCAAGACCAATACCCGCACGACCTACAACCTTAAGCCTCTCTCCCGCCTCGATCACCTCCCGGGTCACCTTTGTGGCGCTACGGATCACAAGCGCATCGTATTCCCCGATCTCCTTCAGAATTCCTTCCGGACCAAGTTCCGTCTTTACTGTCACCTCTATACCCGGCGTCTCCTCAAATATTCGAACACCAACATCCGACAGCACGTCACTGACCAGTACTTTCATTCCAATCTCCCTTCCAGCCCCGTGATCATTTCCGGCTCCCATTGGTCCGGCGTTGCCGCAAAAACTCCTAACCGCTTGGTTTCACAAAGACAGCTGCGCATTCTTACGCTTCCGCCCCATCGTACTCTTCGTGCCCTTCGTGGTAAGGACAGAGAGAATTCACCGCGAAGAGCATGAAGGACACGAAGACAAAACCCGGGCGGCAAAGATCAATCAGGTGACACATCAAAAATCATTATTTTTTACTCAGCGCTCCCGGCGTGTCGGCGAGAGATTAAAGGTTTCTACAGTCAATCAATTTTTAAACCATTTATTATACCAGCCCGCCTTTGAATGTCAAGGCCCGTCAATTTTTAAAAACTCGGAAGTTCCCGGGTATACTAAGGATTTTCTGCAAGAAGCGCTCCCTGGGGAAGACCTGGGCCGCTTACGTGTCACCCCTAAATCGCTTGATGTGAATCTGCAGAGCCATTATGGCGGCGGGCGTCACGCCGGAGATTCGCGAGGCCTGTCCCAGGGACACCGGCCTTACCAGTGATAGCTTTTCCCGTACCTCATTAGACAGGCTGTGCACTTGAGCGTAGTCCATTGACCCGGGAATCGGCTGCTCCTCAATTCTGGCAAGACGCTCCACCTGCCGCTCCTGCCTGTCAATGTATCCCTGGTATTTAACGCGGACCTCCACCTCCTCTGAGATACTGGGGTCGATTTCGGCCGGATCGGGGTCGAATGCACGGAGGGACGGGAAGGAGATCTCACTCCTCCTAAGAAGCCGGGCCAAAGAGGTCGGATTCCTGATCGGAGATGATCCCAGTTCCTGAAGCCGGTCACAAACCCCCGGCTCCGGACGCAGGACCACCTTCTCCAGGCGACCCATAAGCCCTTCGATCGCGTCCCGCTTACGACAAAAAGCCCGGTACAATTCGTCAGAGACCAGGCCGAGACGGTGCCCGATATCCCTCAGGCGCAGGTCGGCGTTGTCTTCCCGGAGAAGAAGCCTGTACTCGGCGCGGGACGTGAACATCCGGTAAGGCTCTGACGTTCCCCGGGTGACAAGGTCATCGATCAGGACTCCTGCGTATGCCTGGGATCTCTGAAGGATAAGAGGGTCCTCCCCCCTGATTTTCAAGGCCGCGTTGATCCCCGCCAAGAGCCCCTGGGCGGCGGCTTCCTCATATCCGCTTGTGCCGTTGATCTGGCCGGCGTGAAACAGCCCCTCCACGAGCTTGGTCTCCTGGGTCGGCCTCAACTGGAGAGGATTCACGTAATCGTACTCAATGGCATAGCCGGATCTGAGAATCTCGGCGCGTTCCAGGCCCGGAACAGCCCTGACCATTCGAATCTGCACATCCACGGGAAGGCTCGTTGCCAGACCGTTGGGGTACACCTCCTCCGTGTCCAGCCCCTCCGGTTCCAGGAAGACCTGGTGCCTGGGCTTCTCGGCGAAGCGGACGACCTTGTCCTCAATGGACGGGCAGTACCTGGCCCCGGTCCCCTCTATGACTCCACTGAAAAGCGGCGAGCGCTCGAGCCCCGAGCGAACAGCCTCGTGACAGGGCTCGTTCGTGTAGGTGACATGGCAGGGAACCTGGGGCAGAGGGAGCACTTCGGTTTCAAAGGAGAACGGCCTCGGCACCGGGTCTCCGTGCTGAATTTCAAGGCCGTCATAATCTATGGTCCTGCCGTTCAGCCGCGGTGTTGTGCCGGTCTTGAGCCGGCCGATGTCGAATCCCAGCTCTTGGAGCTGCAACGATAGACTCGTGCTCGGCGGGTCGCCCATGCGCCCGGCGGGAAAGTGTTGCAGGCCGATGTGTATCAGGCCGCGCAGGAACGTGCCCGTGGTCAGGATGACCGTCCTGGACAGAAACCGCTCCCGGACATTGGTCTCCACCCCCCGGATTTGCCTCTCCTCCACCAGGAGCCGGTCCACCATCGCCTGCCGGACGTCCAGATTGGGCTGCCGTTCCACGATCGCCTTCATCCGTTTTCTGTAGAGGTCCCGGTCATTCTGACTGCGGGAGCCTCTCACGGCCACGCCCTTCCTGGTGTTCAGCCGGCGGAACTGGATCCCCGTCTGATCGGCCGCCTTGGCCATCTCACCGCCCAGGGCGTCGATCTCCTTGACAAGGTGTCCCTTGGCGAGTCCCCCGATCGCCGGATTGCAACTCATGGCCGCAATGTGATCCAGGTTGATCGTAAGAAGCAGGGTCGGGTGGCCCATTCGGGAAGCGGCAAGGGCCGCCTCGCAACCGGCGTGGCCGGCCCCTACAACGATCACGTCGTATGTCTTGCTGCAGGTATGCATGGGATTCATGGAGGAGCCGGGGCCCCGCGCGACGGCGAATTCCGCTTACGCGAAAACGTCCTTCACCACGATCGTCTCTTCGCGCCTGGGCCCTACGGATACAATGGCGATGGGAACCTCCGTAATTTCCTCGATGCGTTTCAGGTAGGCCCGGGTCACGGCGGGAAGCTCTCCCAGGGAACGCACGGAAGAGATATCCTCCTTCCAGCCGGAAAACTCTTCGTAGACAGGGGCGCATCGCGCAAGCCGGTTAAGGCTGCAGGGTCTGCTCTCGATACTCACGCCGTCAAGCTCGTACCCCACGCAGATATTCACGGTGTCCAGGCCGGCCAGGACATCCAGCTTGGTGATGCTCAAGCTGTTGAGGCCGTTCAGTCGGGCGCTGTCGCGGACCATCACCAGATCAAGCCATCCGCAGCGCCTTCGCCGGCCTGTGGTGGCGCCGAACTCCGAACCCCGCTCCTGAATGTAATCCCCTGTCCGGTCGGTCAGTTCAGTGGTGAAGGGACCCGCTCCGACCCTGGTGGTGTAAGCCTTTACGATTCCATTGACGTGATGAAGATGATTAGGCCCCACCCCGGCCCCGGCACAGGCCCCTCCGGAAATCGGGTTCGAGGATGTGACAAAGGGATAGGTCCCGTGGTCGATGTCGAGGTGCGTCCCCTGCGCACCCTCGAACAACACGTTCCATCCGGCCCTTTCGGCTCGCTCGATCTCCAGGGATACATCGGTGATGTAGGGGGCCAGGACCTTGCCCATGGCCGCGCATCTATCAAAAATGGGCTGGAATTCCAGTGGCGCGGCTCCCAGGAACTCCTTCAGGAGGAAGTTTTTTTCCTTAAGGTTGGATTTGAGTTTGTCCTTGATGATTTGCATCTCCAGCAGGTCCATGGCCCGGATCCCGGTCCGCGCCGCCTTGTCTTCGTAAGCGGGACCGATCCCCCGTCCCGTGGTACCTATCTTGTCGGCACCCTTGGCAGCTTCCCTGGCCGCGTCCAGGGCCCGATGATACGGCAGGATGATATGGGCCTTTTCACTCAATCCCAGGTTATGGGGCCCCACCAGGATACCTTTACTCCTGAGCATGTCCATCTCTTCAAGAAGAACCTCCGGGTCGACCACGACGCCGTTCCCGATCAGGCATTTTTTCTCCGGGTGCAAGATGCCGGAAGGAATCAGGTGGCAGATGGTCTGCCGTCCCTCCACAACCAGGGTGTGCCCTGCATTGTTCCCGCCCTGATAACGGACCACCACGTCCGACTTGGCGGTCAAAAGGTCGACTACCTTGCCTTTGCCTTCATCTCCCCACTGGGTCCCCACTACGACGACGTTCGGCATGCCTTTCCTCCAGCCCACTACAGCCTTTTGTGAAATCCGGCCACGCCGGCTTCCCTCAGACACAGATTATTTGAAGTGCTTCAACGGGGCCTTTCCTATGGCAAACACGTTGAAGCCTATCTCGTATAGTTTTTCGTGGTCCAGGATATTGCGCCCGTCGAAGATAAAGGACGGCCAGACCATGCCCCGAAAGATGCGCTCATAATCCAGAGTCCGGAAGAAGTCCCATTCCGTAACCACGGCGATGGCGTGCGCGCCGTCCGCGGCCTTGTAAGGGTCCTCCTCGAACGTCACGTCTCCGTCCACATCGGCCAGATCAGCACGGGCGTTTTCCAGGGCCTTGGGGTCGGTGACTACGAGTTGGGCATGCTCATCCAGTAAGCCCCTTGCCACATGGATGGCCGGAGACTCCCGGGTGTCACCCGTATTCGCCTTGAAGGCAAAGCCGAACAGTGCGATCCGCTTTCCCGCCACCGTGTTGAACATGTTGCCCACCATGTTCCGGACGAACCGGTCCTCCTGCCACTCGTTTATTCGAATCACAGACTCCCAGTACCGGGCGACTTCATCCAGCCCGTAATTCTCGCAGATGTAGACGAGGTTGAGAATGTCCTTCTTGAAGCAGGACCCCCCGAACCCCACGCCGGCCTTAAGAAACTTGTCTCCTATGCGAGAGTCCATCCCGATGGCGAATGCCACCTCGTCGACCTCCGCCTCGGTCTTCTCGCACAGGGCCGAGATGGAATTAATGGACGAAATCCGCTGGGCCAGGAAGGCGTTGGCCGTAAGCTTGGAGAGTTCGGAGCTCCAGATGTTGCTCTCTAAAATCCGTTCTTCCGGGACCCAGTTGTCATAGATCTTTACGATCTCCTTTCGTGCGCGGATCCCTTCCGGTGTCTCCCGGGAGCCCACCAGTACCCTGTCCGGGTTTTCCAGGTCATGGATGGCCGTGCCCTCGGCCAGGAACTCGGGGTTGGAGACCACCTCGAAATGCGGTTTTCGGGAGGTCGAATTCAGGATCCTCTCCATGGCGGCCGCCGTGCGCACGGGCAGGGTGGACTTTTCAACTATGATCTTGTCTGAGGAGGAGTTCTCCAGGATCTGCCGTGCGGTCTTTTCCCAGTACTGGAGGTCGGCGGCCCGCCCGGCACCCTGGCCGAAGGTCTTGGTAGGCGTGTTCACCGAGACAAAGATGATATGGGCCTGCCGAATACCCTCCTCTATGTCCGCGGAGAAAAAGAGGTTTCGCCCCCGGGCCCTTGCCACGACCTCGTCCAGGCCGGGCTCATAAATGGGCAGGCGGTCGCTGTTCCAGGCACGGATCCGCTCTTCATCGATGTCCACTACGGTCACCCGGTATTGCGGACACCGGTCGGCGATCACCGACATGGTGGGCCCGCCCACATACCCGGCTCCGATGCAGAGGATGTCCTTTTCGAATTCCATGTATCATGCTCCTTCCGGACGCAGGATGCAGGCCCCGGCCCGGCGATCAGGACACCGAATCCGACTGTTCACTCGAAAAATAGTCCAAGACCGCCTTGGTCAGGGAGTCGATCGTGTAACTGGTCGGCATAACATCCACGGAAAAACCCAGCCCTTGAGCCGTCTTCGCTGTTATCGGCCCGATGCAGGCCACAGCGGTCCGTTTCATCCAGTCCCGCAGAGAGACGGCGTCTCCGGCGAACATGTCCGCGAAATTCGTTACCGTGGAGGAGCTCGTAAAAGTGATCAGGTCGATCTCACCCCTCTCGAACATGGTGCGCACCCTTGTCGTGTCCCGGTCGGGCCTCACGGTCCGGTATGCCGGGACCACATCCACTATGGCCCCCCTGCGCTCGAGTTCGCCGGGAAGGACCTCCCGGGCCTTTTCCGCCCGCGGCAGCAGCACTCTCACGCCTTCAAGCGGTTCGCACCCAAGGGCCTCCGCAATGGATTCGGCCCGGTATTCCGGCGGCACCAGGTCCGGTCGAATGCCGCGCCTCTTCAGCGCATCGGCCGTGGCCGGACCGATGGCGCCGACGCAAGCACCTTTAAGGTCGCGTGCATCCTTTTCTCCTGCCTCCAGCCGCTCGAAAAAGAAACGGACGCCGTTCACGCTGGTGAAGAGAATCCAGCCGTATGTTCCAAGGTTTCGAATCGCCTCGTCGAGAGGTGTCCAGCTCTCAGGAGGCACCACCCGGATGGTGGGAAACTGGATGCACTCGGCGCCCAGCCCGCTCAGGCGGGCCATGAAACCGCTGGCCTGCTCGCGGGCCCGGGTCACCACCACCCTGCGGCCGAACAGAGGGCGACGCTCGTACCAGTTGAGCGTATCCCTTAGAGAAACCACCTCGCCGACCACGATGATGGCCGGAGGTTTGATCCCTTCATCCCGCACTATACGGGCGATGTCCTTGAGAGGGCCGGTGACGGTCCGCTGTCGTGACACCGTCCCCCGCCGGACTACGGCCGTGGGGGTCTCCCCTGACCGCCCGTGATCCATCAACCGTTCCGCTATGTTCGGCAGGTTCCCCACGCCCATCAGGAAGACAAGCGTGCCCGCCCCGGTGGCCAACCGATCCCAGGCGATGGAGGTCTGCTCTTTGGAAGGATCTTCGTGCCCGGTTATAAAGGCCACGGTGGCGGTCATGTCCCGATGCGTGAGCGGGATCCCTGCATAGGCCGGCACTGCGACGGCGGAAGTGACCCCGGGTACCACCTCGAACGGGATGCCCGCGGCAGCCAGTTCTTCGGCCTCTTCCCCTCCGCGGCCGAAGATAAACGGATCCCCCCCCTTGAGACGGACCACCCGCTTGCCGGTGCGGGCCAGGTCCACGATGAGACGATTGATTTCATCCTGGCTGAGGGTTTGAGACCCCGCCTTCTTGCCCACATAAACAAGTTCGGCCCCCTCCGGCGCGAAGTCCAGGAAGGCCGGGTTGGCGAGGTAATCGTACACCACGGCCTCCGCCTGAAGGAGGCAGTCGCGGGCCTTGATCGTCAGGAGCCCGGGATCGCCCGGGCCGGCCCCCACAAGGTAGACCATGCCGGATTTATTGTCTGTCATAGTGATTTATCCCGCAAAGTCGCAAAGGCAAATAAATTAAAAGGTTTTCCTGCGCCTTGGTGTCTTGGCAAGAGACAAAAGACTTTTTCGGCGGCCGGCGGCAAGGCTCATTTTGGTATTACTGCGTAGTCCCCTCGACGCCGCCGTACAACCTCCGAAGGATATCCCGCGCCCCGGCATCGAGGAGCATTCGGGCCAACCGGCGGCCGAGTTCTTCGGGCCGGGCCGGGTCTCCAGTCGCTTCATCGGCGATGAGGACGCTTCCGTCAAGTTCCGCCACAAGGCCCCTCAATGCCAGCATATCGCCTTCCAAGACCGCGTGACCGGCGATGGGGACCTGACACCCGCCCTCCAGCGTCTCCAGAAGGGCGCGCTCTGCCCTGACACGAATTTCGGTGGTCTCGTGGTTGAGAAAACGAAAGGTGTCCCATGTCTTTTCGTCGTCCAGCCTCATCTCCACACCCAATGCCCCCTGTCCCATGGCCGGCAGCAAATGGGAAATAGAGAGAAACTGGGTGACTTTTCCTTCCAGCCCCAGTCGACGCATCCCGGCCGCCGCAAGCACGACCGCTTCGACCTCTCCTGTTTCAAGTTTTTTTAGTCTTGTTTCCACGTTACCGCGGATGGAACACACCTTCAAGTCCGGGCGACGGTGCAGGATCTGGGCTCCGCGCCTCAGGCTGCTCGTCCCTACCCTGGCCTCCCTTGGCAAGCTGTCGAACAGCTCACCCCGAACCGAAACCAGCACGTCCCTCGGGTCTTCCCGCTCCGGAAAAACACGCAGTCCCAGACCTTGAGGAAGTTCGGTGGGGACATCCTTCATGCTGTGTACAGCCGCGTCCACCTCCTCCCTTATCAAGGCCTCCTCTATTTCCTTGACGAACAACCCCTTGCCGCCCACCAGGCTGAGGGGCGAGTCCAGGATCTTGTCGCCCCGGGTCTTGATGCGGACCAGTTCAACCTTCACGCCGGCATGGCGTTTCTCCACGCGCTCCCGCACCCACTCGCTCTGGGCCAGGGCCAGCCTGCTTCCTCTCGTGCCGATTCGTATAATCATGCTCATCTTCAAGGCCCGGGCTGAGTTCACAAAGCGGAATCTTCGCCCCTTCGTCCTTCCAGGAGAAACCGGGCCACCTCGAGGTCGTTTTGTGTGGTGACCTTGATGTTGTCCTCAGCCCCCTCGACCACCCGCACCGGAATGCCGGATCTTTCCAGCATAAGGGCGTCATCGGACATCTCCTCCCAGCCTTGTTCAGCGGCCCTTTTATGGACCTCGAGAAGCACTGAAAGGCGAAACGCCTGGGGCGTCTGTATCATCCAGAGCTTCCGGCGGTCCAGTGTCCGTCCGACCCAGCCCCCGCCCAGGACCTCCTTGACCGTCTCCCTGGCCGGCAGGGCCGCAATCGCCGCCCCGTGCTCTCGAGCCTCGGCCACGATATGCTCGATCAAACCGGGGCGCACCAGCGGGCGGACCCCGTCATGGACGACCACGATATCGCAGTCCGGAGGGCATGCCTCCAGGCCGCGCCGGACTGAATCCTGGCGACGCGCTCCCCCCGGAACGATATGCCGGACCTTGGTCAGGCCCTGCCCGCGGACAACCTCCCGTTCACAGTGCTCCAGCTCCCCGGCGGGTACGACCAGGACCACGGTCCGGATCGCCGCACATCGTTCGAAGGCCCCAAGTGTGACGGCAAGCATGGATTTCCCGCCGAGATACAGGAACTGCTTGGGTCGGTCCGCTCCCATACGGATCCCGGCTCCGGCGGCTGGGATCACTGCGGCGGCTGTTCCGGACCCGGGTTCCAGGCCTTCCCCTTTCGTATTCATTCAGCAGCGGCCCCGCAGCAAAAAAAGAGGCCCGGGCGGGTCCACCCGTACCCCCCTGACGGCCTTTTATTAGTTTCCATCCGTCCCCGGCTCAGGCCCGGGCCGCTTTTCTGCTCTGTTTCTTGAGCCGGTTGATCCGCCGTCTCAAGATATCCACCCTGGACCGGTCACCGGCGTTTCGGGCGGCCGCTTTTTCATCCTTGAACCGTGCGACTTTCTGCTTAAGCTCCTTGACCGTGACCCCGGAACGAACCGCCTTCTTTTCGGCGGGCGCCTCTTCCTCTGAAATGTCCCAGGCCTCCTTGATCAGTTTAAGGAGTTCATCCTTTTTCATTGCGCTGGCGCCGGTTATGCCTTCGATGAGCACGGCCACTTCGCGGAGTTCGATCGCCGTCATCTTGTCCAGCGGCTTGCCGATCTCCTCCGCCTTAAGCCTTGCCTTGTCCCTGGTTTCTTCCTGCGTTTTGGTTTCTTCCTCCATGTTTTACTCCGGTCCTATTGTGTTTGAAGGTTGAATAATTATTCGAGTCTCCCTCGATGCGCCATCGCTACGATTCCAATTTCTTGCGAATAAAGGGGGTCAACAGGTCAATGGGAATCGGAAAGAGGGTGGTTGAGTTGCTCTCCGACGAGATTTCCCGCAGGGTCTGGAGATACCGGAGCTGAAGCGCTTCCGGATATCTCTGAATGATCTCCGCCGCATCGGCCAGCCGGTTTGCCGCCTGGTACTCTCCTTCGGCGTTGATCACTTTGGCCCGCCTGTCCCGCTCGGCCTCGGCCTGCCGGGCCATGGATCGCTGCATCTCGTCCGGCAAGTCGATGTGCTTGACCTCCACATTGGAAACCTTGATGCCCCACGGGTCTGTATGACTGTCCAGGATCTCCTGGATACGGGTGTTGATCTTCTCCCGCTCCGCCAGCAGTTCGTCCAGCTCCACAGTGCCGCAGACGCTTCGAAGTGTGGTCTGGGCCAGTTGGGAGGTGGCGAACAGGAAGTTTTCCACCTCCACCGTGGCGTTCGTCGGGTTCATGACGCGAAAATAGATAACCGCGTTCACCTTGATCGAAACATTGTCCCTGGTGATGACGTCCTGCGAAGGAACGTCCATGGCCACGAGGCGCAGGCTCACCTTGACCATCTTATCAATCACCGGAATGAGTATGATCAGGCCCGGTCCCTTGGTCTTGATAACGCGCCCCAGGCGAAAGATAACGCCCCGCTCGTACTCCCTGAGAACCCTCACAGCCGACGCCAGGAACATGACGATCAGCACGAGTACTATTACATAAGACATCGCCTTCCCTCCCCTCCGGCGCTAATCGCCGGATATTAATATCAGGAGCCGGCCCTCCTTGCAACCCTCACCGAACCGCCCGGGCCTTGCCCGCTGCACGTCTCACAATCAACGACAGCCCCCGGATGGCGATGACTTCCACTTCCTCGTCCGGCTCAATCGCTTCATCCGCCCGGGCCTTCCAGGTCTCTCCATGAACAAAGACCAGGCCGTCGGGATCAAGGCGTGTCTGCACGACCCCGATATCTCCGATAATTCCTTCAGATCCACCCTTGGGCCGACCCCGATAAGCCCGAACGGCCAATGCGGCCACCACAATGAAAAACCCTCCAACCAAGGCGACCGTCGGCAGGATAACTCGAAAAGGCACTCCCACGTCCTCGAACAGCATGATAGACCCCAGTGTCAGGGAAATCAATCCACCCACCGAAAGAAGCCCGTAGCTGGTGACCTTGATCTCCGCTATGAACAGCACGACGCCGAGCAGTATGAGCAGCAGCCCGGCATAATTCACCGGCAGGGCCTGGAACGAGAAAAAGGCCAGAATCAGGGAAATCGCGCCTATTACTCCCGGCAGGATCGCACCTGGGTTGCTGAGCTCGAAGTAGAGGCCTGCAAGGCCGATCATCATGAGGATGTAGGCGATGTTCGGATCGCTGATGGTCCGAAGGACCCTGTCGCGGAACCCCGGTTCAAAATTAACGCGCTCGAGGTCCGCCGTGGCCAGGGTCATAGTCTTACCCTGTACCACAATCTCCCTTCCATCCAGCTTTTGCAGGAGGTCGTCCAGGTCCTCGGCAATGAGGTCGATTATGTTCTTTTCAAGGGCCTCCTCCGCGGTCACGGACACGCTCTCCCGGATCGCCTCTTCCACCCAATCTCCGTTCCGGCCCTTTTCATCGGCTATTCCGCGGCCGTAGGAGGCCATGTCGTTGATGACCTTCCTGGACATCTCAGCCTGGATGTCCTTGCCTCCAGCGGAAACCGGGTGGGCCGCGCCGATGTTGGTCCCGGGCGCCATGGCGGCGACGTGACCCGCTACCGTGACCATGACACCGGCCGATGCAGCACCGGCTCCAGGCGGGCTCACATAGACTGCCACAGGAACAGGAGAGTTCAGGATAGACTTGACTATCGTCCTCATGGAGGAGGCCAGCCCCCCCGGCGTGTCAACGTGGAGAACAATGAGTTCCGCATCGAGATCCGGGGCCTCTTCGATACCCCGGGCCACATACAAGGCGGTGCCCGGGTTTATCGCTCCATCGAGTTCTATGATCACAGCGGTTCCGGCGCTGAATTCCCTCGCAGAAAGATCCTGCACAAAAGCAAGATAAAACACAAGGAAGAGGAAGAAAATCATCCGCCCCGTACGAACTTTATCCATGATTTCCTCCACCCTGGGCCAGACGTTTCATGATCTTCTGAACATCTTCCCAGACATTCCGTTTGGCCGCAGGGTTCCTGAGGAGGTATGCCGGATGAAACGTCGGCATTACCGGTACGCCTCGATACTCGAACCAGGCACCCCGGTCCCTGGTAACGGAAAAGGTCTTACCCAGGAGCTCTTCTCCCGCAACTCTTCCTAGGGTGCAGATCACCTTCGGCTTCACCAGGTCGATCTGCCGCTCAAGGAACGGACGGCAGGCGGCGATCTCGAGGCCTTCGGGATTACGGTTCCGGGGCGGCCTGCACTTCACCACGTTACATATATAGACATCACTCCGTGACAGGCCCATGGCGTTGATGATCCGTGTAAGCAGGCGGCCCGCTTCACCCACAAAAGGCCGCCCGGTCCGATCCTCGTCTCCACCGGGCCCTTCCCCAACGAAAAGGAGGTCCGCCCGAAGGTTGCCTTCTCCAAACACCAGCCGGTTCCGGCCGGTGTGAAGAGGGCATCGCCGGCAGTCGCCCAGGATCGCCCGAAGCTCATCGAGTGTTCGAGCCCCTCCCGCCTCCCCTGACAGGCCGTTGGCCGCCGGCGGTTTCCTCTCCAGGCTCTCGAGCACCGGGGCGGACACGGCCGGAGGATCCAGCCCGAGTTCCCGGTTCCCCGCCAAAAGAACCCTCATGAGCCGGACCGCGTCCCTCAACTCCTCTTCAGGGGTGGGCCGTCCTTCCATAGTTCCAATATCCTGTCCAGAATTCGGTCGGCGACCTCTTCCTTGGTCATCATGGACAACGTCTCCACGTCTCCGCCGCGGTGGAGGATGTTGACGAGGTTGGTGTCCACATCAAAACCCGCGTCCGGTCGCGAGACGTCGTTGGCGACTATCATATCCACGTTTTTTCTCTGAAGCTTTTCCTGCGCATTCTCCAACAGCGATTCGGTTTCCGCTGCAAATCCCACCAGGACGCAAGCCCCGTCTTCCCGCTCTTTTCCCAGCTCGGCCAGGATGTCCGGGTTGCAGACCAGTTCCAGCACCCGGTCATCCTTCCCCTTTTTCACTTTCCGCCCCGAGGCTTCCCGCGGCCGATAGTCCGCAACGGCGGCGGCCTTGATGACGGCGTCGCATGTAGTCCAGTGTTCCAGGACCGCCGCCCTCATCTCTTCCGCGGAACGAACGTCCACAAACGTGACGCCCGAAGGAGGCTTCAATCCCGTGGGGCCGCTCACGAGGATGACCGACGCCCCTCTTCGGCTGGCAATCCTGGCCAGGGCATATCCCATCTTGCCGCTGGAGCGGTTGGAGATGAACCGAACGGGGTCCATCGGCTCCATTGTCGGGCCGGCCGTAATCAGTATGGTCCGGCCCTCGAGGTCCTTGGGCGCGATAACGGCCAGGGCCCTGTCAAGGATGTCTTCCGGTTCCGGGAGCCGCCCCGGCCCGACTGTGCCGCAGGCCAGGTCCCCGGTGCCGGGCTCCATGACGGCAACCCCCCTTTTGCGAAGCACATGCAGGTTTTCCCGGACCGCGGGGTGCTCAAGCATACGATCGTTCATGGCCGGGCAGACGAGAACAGGGGCCGTGGCTGCAACCATCATGGTCGACAGGAAATCGTCTGCTATACCCAGGGCCGTCTTTGCCAGGAAGTTGGCCGTTGCCGGTGCTACGATGATGATATCCGCGTCCTGCCCCCATGATATGTGATCCATGGGGTCATTCAGGGAGTCGAACTGGTTCCACACCACACGGTTTCCCGTGAGGGCCTCAAATGTCAAGGGGGTGACGAAGTTAGTAGCGTTTTTTGTCATGGCTACCCTGGTTTCGGCCCCGTTTCTGACCAGCATCCGGGCCAGTTCCGCCGCCTTGTATGCGGCAATGCCGCCTGTCACCCCCAGAACGACCCGCTTGCCCTTCATCACCTGCAACCTCGCACCCACCTTCTTGCGCTCATTTATTCCGCCACGACGAATTCGGCGTGACCTGGCCGCAACCAAGAGCGTATAGACCCATTAAACATTTTATCTCTCGCTGAGAAGCCAAGGCGCCAAGAAAACCTTACGATATTATTGCCTTTGCGATTTTTGCGGCTTGATTGGACTAAGAGATCTTCAGGCCCACCACTTCCACAGACACAGACAACCGGCACCGGCACCCCTTGTGCTTCCACCCGAGTCATCCCTCATAAAGAGGCCTCAACAGATCTGCATATTCGGCTATTTCCTCCTGCCCGATCCTCACGGGCCATGAATCGTCCTGCTGCAGAACACCCTGGAGCTTCTCCCCCTCCTTCACGGCCGATTCCCGGTCATTGAAAAACCCTACCCTGAGCCGCATCCACTTCTGAGCATCCACCGTAGCCCGGCTGATGTAGACAGGATAGCCCTTCTCCAGGAGCTGAACAGCAGGCCCATCGATACGGTCCGCTGTGATGGAAGAAACCACGTTGACGACCCACGTCCGATCCGAAGCCGCCTCGACCCGCCTGGTTTCCTCTTCCGTTAAGCTGTATCGAAGCCGGGTCCCCTCGGGGACCGGGCGTTCAGGAAGCCGTTCATCCAGGACAAGCCCTTCCAGTTTGCCCCGGTTCAATTGGTAGAGCACAATCCATTTGAGCGGATCTCCGAACACGTCTTTGCGGCCGGCGATCACGGCCAGGGAGTCCCCCGGGAGGGCAATGTATTCCCCCTCATCCGGCAGGGGCACAGGATCGGCCTTCTCATACTTTGTCCCCGGAAGCAGCCTGGAAGGCGTTTCCAGGCCCGTCAACTCAATCCGTGAATCCGTCCCGCCGCCCCCCAGGGCCCCAATCGCCGATTCCCGGAGCGCCGTGACCCCGGACGCAACCGGTTTAGTCATATTCGCGGCCGGTTTTTCTTGCTCCTCAGTCCTCACGTCCACGGAAGCAGATTTAGAAAGCGGCTCGATGGATCTCTTGACCACCTCGGGGTCCTGAGTCGGTGGAGGGGGGTCTTCGGACGAACACCCGATCATCCATACAAGCACGAAGAGCGCAACAAACGCCAGCATGTCCCGAGACCGCATATACAACCCCTCAAGCATGTCGCCCGGCCGCTGCAGTTAAGAAAGCCGTCAATGTATACGCCACCTGTGGCTTCATGGACTTTTCTGCTTCGCTTCAGCCGGATAATAATTAAATCGCAAAATCCCACTCATGACAACAGAAATCAGTTGCTCAATAAATCATTTACCTCGAAAATATGCATCGTCCCATCACCGTCAAGAAAAGGTGAGTGTGAGGGGTGAAGGTGGGAAGCTAAAGAATAAAGGGATGTTACTCTCAAAAAAACCGATTGTGGAAAGGAGTTCCCATGAACGTGATGATCGTCGGCGGCGGCGGGCGTGAGCACGCCCTGGCCTGGAAAATCGCGCGATCGGACCATGTCCGCAGGGTCCTCGTGGCTCCCGGTAATGCCGGCACGGCACGGGAACACGGAGTCGAAAACATACCCGTACAGGCAACGGACATCGAGGGTCTCATACACATCGCGCAGGATCAGGATGTAGGGCTCACCATCGTAGGACCCGAGGCCCCACTGGTGGCGGGGATAAGGGACTCTTTCGACCGGGCCGGTCTCCGCTGTCTCGGTCCCACACGGGCCGCCGCCCGGCTCGAAGGATCCAAGGCCTTCACCAAAGACTTCATGCACAGGCACGGCATTCCAACGGCCGAGTACGCCGTTTTCCGGGAGCTGGAGCCGGCAAGGCGTTACATCCGCGAGCGGGGCGCCCCCATCGTGGTGAAGGCGGACGGGCTGGCAGCCGGAAAGGGCGTGATTCTGGCCCGCACCGAACAGGAAGCCCTGGAGGCGGCCGAGGGAATGCTGTCGGGACGTGACTTTGGAGATGCCGGGCGAACGATCGTCATCGAGGAACTCCTCGTCGGAGAGGAAGCCAGCTTCATCGTCATGGTGGACGGCAAGGGCATCCTGCCCCTGGCCACATCCCAGGACCACAAGGCACGGGATAATGGAGACGCCGGCCCCAACACCGGAGGCATGGGCGCCTACTCCCCGGCACCTGTGGTAACCCCCGAGGTATTCGAGCGGATAATGGTCGAGGTGATAGAGCCCACGGTCCGGGGAATGGCCGCTGACGGGCACCCTTACCAGGGCTTCCTCTATGCGGGCCTCATGATAGGCGGCGACGGGGTGCCCCGGGTGCTGGAGTACAACTGCCGGTTCGGGGACCCCGAAACCCAGCCCATATTGCTGCGTCTGCGCTCAGACCTCACTGAACTCTCTAACGCAGCCCTGGACGGGACCTTGGGCCGGTTAGAGGCGGAGTGGGACGAGCGCGCGTCCCTGGGAGTGGTGATGGCCGCGGGCGGCTATCCAGAGTCCTACCGCAAGGGAGACCCCATCAGCGGCCTTCCGGAGGACGAACCGGACGATCTCAAGGTCTTTCATGCCGGCACGGCCATACAGGACGGCCGGGTCGTCACCAGCGGGGGGCGCGTCCTCTGCGTGACCGCCCTCGGCCGGAGCGTGGCGGAGGCCCAGTCGAGGGCCTACGAACAGGCCCGGCGGATCACGTGGGAAGGGGCCTATTTTCGAACCGACATCGGATACCGGGCCGTAGCCCGGGAAAAGGAGGCTTAGGCCGCAAATCAGTCGCGGACGGCCTGGTTGAAGTAACCCAGGGACAAGTCGGGAAACACCCTGGTCAGTTCGGACGCCATACGTCGCACCCCCAGGACCGGAGAATGGTCCTGGGGCATGCTCTCGAGGTATAGCTGGGAATCGATGCACAGGTTCTTGAGGTGGAGGAACTGGGCCCCGGTCCCGGCGATCATTTCCTTTAAGGCCTCCACCTCCGCCTCCTGGTCCGAGACCCCGGGGAAGACCAGGTAGTTGATCATGGTGTAGAGCCCCATTTCGTGAGACATCCTAACGGACTCGATCACATCGTCGAAGTCGTATCCCTGCGGATTGTAGTAAGCCCGGTAGAATGCGGGCCTGGCGCTGTTCATGCTGATGCGAATCGAATCCAGTCCGCTCTTTGCGATCTCACGCACTCGATCCGGCATGCTCCCGTTGGTGTTCAGGTTGATGGTCCCTCGATCCGTCCGTTTGCGAATCCTTCGAATGCTCTCCGCGATCAGCTCATGTTCGGTGAGCGGCTCCCCTTCGCAACCCTGGCCGAAGCTCACGATCGCCCTGGGCGAGGCCTCCAGGTGGTCCACGGCCAGAGAGGCTATCTCCTCCACCGACGGTTTGAACGATATCCGCTGATGGGAGGCCTCGCAGCCCGCGTCGGGCTGGAGGGACAGGCACCCCAGGCAGGCCGCATTGCAGGCCCGGCTCACCGGCAGGGGCGCCTCCCACCTCCTCAGAAATAGGTTCTTGGCAGCAAAGCAGTGGTTGCTCGTGGCGCAGTGGGCCAGGTGCTCCACCAGGGGACCATCGTGGTCGAGCCTGTAGGTCTCCATGGCGGGAATGAGTTCCCGGTCATCGTAATTCCGGGGGTCCCACCGGGGGTTTTCCTCCACTCTAAAACCCGCGGCCCAGCAGGCCCCGTCACGGAACCCGACCGCCGTGTACGCCCAGGTGGGAAGCACGGTATCCTTGTCCCGGCAATCCGATGCAGGGAGATGGGTGCGTACGATCCCGGGCTCGAG
This sequence comes from Desulfatiglandales bacterium, assembly GCA_041685835.1. Taxonomy (GTDB): domain Bacteria; phylum Desulfobacterota; class DSM-4660; order Desulfatiglandales; family HGW-15; genus JAIPEI01. The sequence continues at coordinate 39,806 of JAWLEX010000001.1, read as the reverse complement.
AAAGGCCGCCACGGCGTAGCATCGCCCCACGCGGGCCTCCTCCAGGATTTCGTATCGCCCGGTGTCCGGGTCCACGCCCACCGGTGGACATCCGGGAAGGAAAAACATCTTGCTGTACTCCGGCACGGGGACAAGGTCGGCCTCCTCCAGGGGAAACGGCTCATACCCCGAGAAACCGGCCATGCGGAGAAACGGATGCTCGAGGAGCCGGCCCCGGTCATCGGCATAAAGCAGAAAAGGGGCCTCTTTGTCTCCTTTAGTTGGCGCCATGGCGAATTGGGCCTCGCAGGTTGAAGAAACGATAACAAATCAGCCCTGTCGCAGATGCAACCCAGGGTTTACCGCCTTGCAGGATGGTGATATAACAAGCCGGAAACCGTGCGGCGGGGAAGCGTCAACTTGTTGGCTTGGGCCGATTGTTCCATTCGATGATAGGCAATGCGGTTCGCGTTGTCCACCGTCGATTTCCTCGAGCGTCTACTCCCGGGACGGGTGAAAGAATTGTCAACAAATCACAACAACCGGCTCCCCGAAGGCAAACAGTTCAGGCTGGTGAAATTCTTCGCCTCGGCGAGCTTTATCGTGCTGGTCATATTCAGCTTTCCCTTTTCCCTTGCCATCTCGCAGAAAGCGAAGGAGATCCTGCTCGGAAGCTATGAGGACTATGCGCTGATCGTAGGACAGAACCTTAATCACCAAGTCTTTCAGAACTTCGCCACACCCGTCCTCCGTCGATACGGCCAGATCCGGCTCAGGGACGAGGACCAGCAGGCCCTGATGGACCGCGTCGTCCAAAATACGATTCACGGGCTGAAGATCGATCTCGTAAACATTTACGACATCGAAAAAGGGGTTATCGCATACAGCACCGATCCCAGGCTCATCGGAGAGGAGGTAAAAAGGACCCCCGGATACGAAGAGGCTGTGGACGGGGAGAGCTCTTCACGCATGATCTCCGAAAAGGAAGCCCTATGGGACCTGGAGTTCAATCCCATATCAGGGGAACACAAGCTGCGGACCTACATTCCCTTCCGGGGCACCCACCCGTTCCTGGGGTCAAGAAGCTATGTGGCCGGAGTATTCGAGATCATTCAGGACATGGGCGAGCAGTACGAATCCATCGCGAGGTTCCAGTACCTGGTTTTCGGTCTTTCCATACTGATCATGGGCGCGATTTTCCTGGCGCTTCTTTTGATAGTTCGAAAGGCGGAAACCCTCATCGAAGAGCGCGCCCGCGAACGGCGGGAGTTGGAGGAACAGCTTCACCAGGCCGAGCGTTTGGCCGCACTGGGCGAGATGGTGGCGGGAGTCTCCCATGAAATCAAGAACCCGCTCGGAATCATCCAGAGCACGGCCGAACTCATGGCCGGCCTGCCGGGCGCCGATGAGACCCAGCGACGCCTGTCAGGAGTGATTCGAGAGGAGTCGGTGCGCCTGAACGGGATCGTCATGGAATTCCTGGACTTTGCGCGACCGCAGTCCCCCGACTTTCGCGATGTTTCCCTGGTGGACGTACTCGAGAAAAATCTGTCCTTCCTGAAACCGGAACTGGATAAGCATGGGATTCAAATCACCCACAACCTGGACGGGCGGACCTGCAGCCTAAAGGCCGACCCGAATCTCCTGCACCGCGCCTTTCTGAACATCCTGATCAATGCAATCCAGGCTCAGGAAAAGGGGGGCGTCATTGAAGTCCGCCTCACTGAGGAGCCCAAAGCCTTGAGGGTGGAAATTGAGGACCAGGGTAACGGCATTCCGGAAGAGAGCCTGAGAAAGCTCTTCAACCCCTTTTTCACAACCAAGGAGAGGGGGACCGGACTCGGCCTCTCTATCGTCAGGAAAATCGTGGAAGGCCACAACGGCGTGATCGCAATCCACAGCGAAACCGGAAAGGGAACCAGGGTCGTTATCCAACTCCCCAAGGAGCCCCAGCAATGGAAACCATCCTGATCGTTGACGACGAAAAAAACTACCTGGTGGTCCTTGAGGCCCTTCTCGGGCCCGAAGGCTATGAAATACTGACGGCCGGGACCGCACGGGAAGCCCTGCGCCAGGTCCGCGAGGCGGAGGTTGATCTGATCATCACGGACATGAAAATGCCTGGTATGAGCGGCATGGAACTGCTCGAGGAAGTAAAGAAGATCGACCCCTATTTGCCACTGATAATGATGACCGCCTACGGCACCATCGAGATGGCCGTGGAAGCGATGAAGAAGCAGGCCTTCGATTACATCACCAAGCCGTTCCGGAACGAGGAGCTCAAGCTGACCGTAAAGAAGGCCCTCGAGAACCACCGGCTCCTCCGCGAAAACCAGCGGCTCAACGATGAACTGCTCTCCCGGTACCGATTCGACAACATCATAGGCAAGAGCAAGCCCATGCAGGCGATCTTCGACCTGGTGGGAAAGGTCTCCAAGACCAGGGCTTCCGTGCTGATCACCGGATCTTCCGGCACGGGCAAGGAACTCATCGCCAAGGCGATCCACTACAACAGCCCCCGAAGCAACCGTCCGTTCGTATCCATCAACTGCGGAGCATTGACAGAGACCCTGCTCGAAAGCGAACTGTTCGGGCACGAAAAGGGTGCCTTCACCGGGGCTGCCGCCATGAAAAAGGGCCGGTTCGAGGTCGCCGACGGCGGGACCCTGTTCCTGGATGAGGTGGGCGAGATGCCCCCTTCACTACAGGTCAAGCTTTTGCGCGTGCTTCAGGAGATGGAGTTCGAGAGGGTGGGAGGGACGCGCACGATCAAGGTGGATGTGCGGGTGCTCTCGGCCTCCAATCGCAACATCAATGAGGACGTGGCCAACGACCTCTTTCGGGAGGATCTCTTTTACCGTCTCAACGTGATGCACATCAAGGTCCCTTCTCTCAAGGAGCGAGTGGAAGACATCCCCCTCCTGGTCAAGCACTTTATCGATAAGTATGTGGAAGAGGAGGAAAGGGACAAAATTCAACTTAGCCAGGAGGCCTGGAAAGCGCTTTATGAATACTCCTGGCCCGGCAACGTCCGCGAGCTGGAGAACGTGATCGAGCGGGCCCTCATCCTGAAATCCGGTCACACAATCGGCGCAAAGGAACTGCCGGAGCACCTTCTGGAACCCAGGGACACAGGAGAGGGCATCGATCTGAACAACCTCGTGCCCCCGGACATGCCGCTACCAGAAGCCGTTGAAAAAATAGAGGAAAAACTGATTCAAAGGGCGTTGGAGTACTGTGACAACGTCCAAAGCAAGGCCGCGGCGATGCTGGGGATCAGTCGAAGGGTTATGCACTACAAGATGAACAAGTACGGTTTGGGCACTTAGAAGCCCAAAAATTGTAACAGCATTTTAGCTATCTAAATCAGCATGTTGGGGAAAAATGCCTTGGCCTCCTCCTCCAACGGTTACAATATCGTAACAGATTCCGGGCACCGCAAGAAAAGAGGTCGAGGCATTAAGAAAAATATGGCTTAAATATCAATCGGTTAGCAAAGAAGGCTTTTTTTGGCAAGGCTGTTGCATTACAGGAAGTCGAAATCAGAAAACGAACTCTTTCCTCTTAAAAAAGAAAACCAACCCATCTCCCGGGGTTGGTTTTTTTTAGTATCCGAGGCGCCGCAGTGACCGCGTGTCCCGGCTCCACTTCTTCTCCACACGGACCGTGAGGTCCAGGTAAACGCGGGTCGCCAACCGGGCTTCCAGCTCCTTCCGCGCCTTTTCGCCCAACGTCTTGATCACGCTTCCGCCCCGGCCCACCAGGATTTTCTTCTGGCCCGGGGTCTCCACATGAATCCGGCCTGCAATGTACAAGATCCCCTTTTGGGGCCGTTCCTCAAGGACGTCCACCGTGACCGCCGCTGAGTAGGGGATTTCTTGTTGTACTGTAAGGTAAATTTTCTCCCGAATGATCTCGGCCGCCATGAACGCTTCGGACCGGTCAGTGTCCATGTCGTCCGGGAAAAACGGGGGGCCCGGCGTTAGGCGGGACTTTAACTCCTCGAGGAGATCTTCTACGCCTTCCCCGGTAAGGGCTGATATCGGCACTATGGCACCGAACGGATAGCGACCGGAGTAGTTATCCATTATGGGAAGCAGGGTCTCCCTGGGGCCGGTGTCGATCTTGTTGATGACCAGGACGGCCGGTTTCCGGGTCTGCCTCAACTGCGAAAGGAGCAAGTCGATGTCGGGGTCGTCGGGCTTCGCTCTCTCGATCAATACGGCCACCAGGTCCACCTCATGGAAGGCCTCCCGCGCTGAGGCCACCATGCTCCGATGAAGCGCGGTTCGGGCCCGATGCATGCCGGGTGTGTCCATGAAAACTATCTGGAAATCCTCGCCGTGGCAGATCCCGGCAATCCGGTTACGGGTGGTCTGTGGCTTAGGAGAGACGATCGCCACTTTACGGCCGAGTATACGGTTCATGAGTGTGGACTTCCCTGCGTTGGGCGGACCCACCAGGGCGATGAACCCGGAACGGAATACCCCGCCCTCCCCCGACGAATGGTCGATTTCCATTGAAAAACCTTTCAAAGGCCCGAAGGGCCGTGATTCGTGTTCGTGAGAAAGGGCCGCGCTCTATATCCGCAACTGGTGGGTTTTCAGTTTCTTTATCCCTTAACACCTGGAGGCGCTAAAGCTCGCCGGCTCAACAGCCTCTTTCTTCTCTCACGCCGTCTCCACCACCGGGCTTCGCGGGCAAAGGGTATCATCCGCCACTATTTCCGGCATTGCGATTCCGGCATTTTCAGCCAACGCCACAAGGCCCTGGTTTCGGTATCCCCGCACCAGGGACACATCCCGGGAATGCACACGGATCCGGACTGCCTTGGCGCCCTCGGGAATAAGCCGCCAAAGCTCCCGATGGTAGACGGCGGATCGGACCAGGAAACCGAAGGCGGGGTGCCACGGGCCGGCCAGGACGCCCCCGTCAGCCACCAGATCGTCAGGAGCAAGAAGCCCGATTCGAATAACCGGAATCCCTCTTGACTCAAATCGAATGCACGCCTCGGTGCACAGGTCCACCGCATCGTCAAGGGAGAGGGGCCTGTAACTCCCCCGACGGTACCAGCCTGCAAGGACCGTGTCCCTCAGGACAACCGTGGGGTAGAGTCGAACCAGATCAGGCCCCAGTCCGACGGCCCTTTTCACGGTTTCAATAAACCGGGCATGACTGTCTCCCGGAAGCCCCGGCATGAGCTGAACTCCCACCCTGAAACCGAATTGCCGCAGCATGGCCACGGCCTTTTCCACGTCCCCGGACAGGTAACCCCTCCGGGTCTTTAGAAGCACGTCGTCGTGAAGGGACTGCACCCCGAGTTCCACCGTGGCCACACCATGCCGCCGCATCAGGGACAGGCGCTCCTCGTCCAGGGCGTCGGGGCGGGTGGAGACGCGCACGCACCGGAAGGACCCGTCACCCACCCAGGGAAAGGCGGCCCCCAGCAGGACCTCCATGGAATCCAGGGAAAGGCCCGTGAACGTGCCCCCATAAAAGGCTATTTCTCGATCAAGGGACGAGGCGAACCTTGGTGACCGGACCGCCATGCCAAGGGTTTCCCTGACTTCTGACGGCCCCGGAACACGCCTCCCCATCCCGGTGATGTCTTCCTGCCGGCAGTAGACGCAACGGTGGGGACATCCCTGGTTGGGAATGAATATCGGGACAATCAGGGTTCCGGCATGTCTTTGGTGAGACATTGATACGCCTTCCGGGCCACCTCCTGTTCGGCCGCCTTCTTACTCCTGCCCGACCCTTCGGCCAGCACGCGGCCGTGCAGGCGGAGGGCCATTCGAAAGACGCGGTCGTGGGGTGGGCCGCTCTCGCCTAACAGCACGTATTCGGGCCGTGTCTCGTACCGGCGCTGCGTGTACTCCTGCATCAGGCTCTTGTGGTCGCGGGAAGATGCTTCCAGCTCTACCTCCCGGGCCGTACCGGCGAAAAGCCGCCTTACGATCTCATCGGTTCTCGCGAATCCCCCGTCGAGATACACCGCGCCTATCAACGCCTCTACGGCATTGGCCAGTATGGAAGGCTTTTGGCGGCCGTTCGTCCTCTCCTCACCACATCCCAGGAGAAGGAATTCGCCGAGATTCAGTTTTAGAGCGATTCGGGACAGGCTTCTCTCGTCGACCATCATGGCACGTAGCTTTGACAACTCGCCTTCCCGAGCCTCTTTGAACCGATCCATCAGCAGATGGCTGATGGACAGGTCGAGGACGGCATCCCCAAGGAACTCCAGCCGCTCGTTGTCCCGGAGGGTCGGGACGCCTGCCTCATTCACATACGAGGAGTGACGAAAAGCCTCCTCGATAAGTTCCCGATTCCGAAACGAGTACCCAAGCTTACCCGTCAGGTTGTCCAGCTTGTCTCTCATGGATGAGTTGATGACCTCGAAAGCCCTTGCTCGCGAACCTTTTCTCCTTGTTTTTCAATTTATTTCATACTATAATTTTATCTTTTTACGTGCCGGAATTGCAATGGAATTTCCATCATGAAGAAACAGGTCATTCTCAAGCGGGAAGAGATCGCCGAACGAATTCGGCGGATCGCCGAGGACATCCTCAAAAGAAACCCCTCGACACAGGATGTGGTCCTGGTCGGCATTCGAACGGGCGGGGCTTTTCTCGCCACCCGGATCCAGGAGGCCATTGAGCGCATCAAAGGCTCCAAACCCCAGGCGGGTGTCCTGGACATTACCCTCTACCGTGACGACTGGACACGAATCGGCCCCAAGCCCATCGTGGGCAAGACAGAACTCCCTTGCCCCATAGAAGACAAGACCGTAATCCTGGTGGACGACGTTCTATTCACCGGACGAACCGTCCGAGCGGCTATGGACGCGCTTATCGATTACGGGCGCCCCAAAAAGATCGAACTGGCAATACTCGCGGACCGAGGGGACGGAGACCGGGAACTTCCTATCATGGCTAACTACGTTGGGGGCGTCTGGACGACTTCCCACCATGAGACAATCAATGTCTACCTGGAAGAAGAGGGCTTCGAGGACCTCGTCACCATTGAAAGTAAAGAGGCGGCCTGACCTCTTCCCTATCCTGACGGCAGTCCGCGGTGCCTTCGACGAAAAGCACGTTCAAAAGGCACGCGAAGGGCCGCCTTATCATCCCATAAACCTTTTCATCCTGTCGAATCAGGGGCGCCTTCGGGCTCGCCCTGTAAAGCGAGGAGGTGTGTCATGCCGGCCGTCATACAGGTCAAAACGCGTAGCCGGAACCAGATGGTGGACATCACGAGCGACGTGAAAAAGGAGATCTCCAACGCCGGAATCCGGGAAGGCATCTGCACGGTATATGTGCCCCACACCACCGCGGGCGTTACCATCAATGAAGGGGCCGACCCCGCGGTCTGCCGGGACATTCTGAGCAAGCTCGAGGATCTGGTCCCACCCAACGGGGACTACCGGCACATGGAAGGCAATGCGGACAGCCACGTGAAGGCTTCCCTCATGGGGAGTTCCGTCTCGGTGATAGTGGAAAGCGGCCTGCCTGTCCTGGGTACCTGGCAAAAGATCTTTTTCTGCGACTTCGACGGTCCCCGCACGAGAAAGGCGTATGTGTCATTTTCAAAATGAGCCCTGCCGCAGGCAGCCGAAGCGGAAACCACCACCACAATGAACGCTCTTACACAAGTCCGATGCCCTTCGAATCCAGCCCGTTTTCCTCGAGCCACTCCTTGACCGCCTCGAACAAGAGCCGGTAATACACCTCACTCCCGCCCAGCCCCCGCCGACCGAACATGTAGTTGATCTCCAGGACCAAGGGCTCGGGTTCCGGTTCCTGCATGTTGAACACCATGTCTACGGCTGCCAGATTGATGCCGAGGGCCTTGCATATTTCACCGGCCAGGCGTCTCCCTTTTTCCTGAAGATCCTTCCTCCATGAGATATCGACCATCGCTCCCTTCCCGATAGTAGTGATGAAGGCACCCCGGGACCGCTTCCAGTATGTAAGCACCCTGCGAGCCAGGATGACCGCGCGGAGAACGTTTCCCTCGACGGGAACCAGCTCCTGCGTGAGAATCTTTTCGCCGTACTCGCCCCTGCGCCTCCCCAGATCGGCCAGCGCGGACTCCAGGTCGTGGAGGCTGCGAATCACATAAATGCCGAGTCCTTCATGGTCCGTATCGGTCTTTACTAGAAAAGGCGGCTTAAGAGGAAGATCTTCTGAAACACGGACAGCATCCCGAAGCACTGCGACCGAAGACCAGATCCTGGTGTCCGGATGTGGAAGTCCCCGCTCCGAAAACAGCTGGGCCTGACCGCTTTTCCCGGGATAGGCAAATCGCAGATCATACGATGGAAAAATCTTGGCACCGCCATCCCTGCAAAGCCTGTACAGGGATTCCCGGCAGGTCTGGGGCAGCAAGACGGCGTCTGCGCGTGCCGCCAGCTTCGCTTCGTGCAGACCGGGGGATCGAGACCCCAGGATGACCTGGCGGTCAGCCGTTATGCACGGATGGAAGGAGAGGATCATGGGGCCTTCGGTGCCTCTCCAAGGCTGATTTGTCCTCGTGACCCATTTATTCTCATTTTATCATCACGAAGGACATGAAAACCACAAAGAATTAGAAAAAACAGAAACCACGAATAAACCTAAAGCGGGCCCTTGCCCGCGACCCAAAGTCAAGGAGCACTGGCGCGAAGAATGAGCGTCCAGTTTGGTTTCTTCGGGATCGAAATCGCTATCGGGATCGAAATCGATTTCTTCCAATCCATGGCCCCCGGAGCCTTCCTTAACACAGCGGAAGAGAGCAAGCTTTTCGTGTCCAAGTATAATTTTATTCTCTGTCGATTGCGATCCCGATCCCGATCCCGATCCCGATTTCGATTTGGATTATCTCAACATCAACACTTCTTGTTTTTTCTGACAGCTTTTCAGGGGTAAGGCACTAAAGTAGTGAACCCTGCCTGCTCAATATATCAAGGTGTCGGCTATGGTCACGCAGCACGAACCACGAGACACGAGTCACGGTGTTTTTGCCGTTTGACTTCATCCCCCTTTGGCATTATAGTGCATGGGAAGAATATCACAAGCGAACGGGCCCCTTATAGGGAGGAAACGCATGCCTATTTACGAATTCCGTTGCGCCGGGTGCGGCCGGGTCTTTGAAATGATCTTCAAGACTTCTGATGACCAGGTGGAACTCGCCTGCCCGGACTGCAAAGCCACTACCGTTGAAAGGGTGGTGAGCGTCACTAACCACACAGTAGGAATCGCGTCCGGGGAAAAGCAGGCCAGACTGGACACCAAGTCGTGCGGACCCGGCAACTCATGCACCACGCTCGAGCTTCCCGGACACAGCCGCTGAATTTGCGCTACACACCCTCGTCAAACGCATCCGCCTACGGTTGGTTGCGTTTTTCCGTTCGGGCGGTGGGATTACCCTGTAATCCTACAATCTGAATCCGATTATCCCATGAGCACAACCGACGATACACCCACCCGGAAACTCGAGCTCGATGAAGACGACCTGGCCGTCATCCGTGATGTCTTCGATGAAAAGATCACACCGAAGCTGAGGCGGCGCCATGCACGCACCGGTACACTGAGCTGCGAGTTCGCCGGCCCGGCGTATGCCGGCTGGATTCTCCGCTTCAGATCCATTGGGAATGATTTCGAAATCATCGACTACGAGTACGACCAGGACGGTGACGGGCTCGACCTGGATCTCTGAAAGGGAGGAGATCTATGCTGGACCGCGTTTTTTACGGCCGGGATTCCATCAAGCGCCCGACCTGCCCCTTCTGCGGGATGATCGTGGACAAGCCCCGGGATCTGACCACACGAAGGCAGGGCGAAATGCCCGTGGGCTCCTGCGCCTGCGGTGCGGTTTATTCCTGTGACGAAAGCGGCCGGAACGTGGGCTCGGCCCAGATCGAGGCCCTCGTCTTCGGCTGCGATATGGACTGGGACCTGGCCTGGAGCCTCCTTCCCGATGAAGACTACCGCCTGGAGATCGTGGAAACCTATGACTTCCAGAACCATCTCATCGTGCCAGGCGGGTACTTCGAGAGCCGGCGTATCGCCGGGGTGCTGGTATTCGTAAGACTCCACGACGATGTCCTGGAGGTCACCGCCGAAGGGGTCCGGAAGCGTCTCGAGAGGGCCGCAGTCACACCTTCGGCTCCCGACCCTCCCGGAGCCCGCGCTGCCAAGACACACTCCCTGACAAAACGCGATGTTGAAACCTGCGTTCAGGAATGGAACATAAAACCGCTTGTGGACGCTGCTTCCACCGACCGCAAGCTCCTCCGCAGGATTCAGCGGCTGCTTTATTCGGGCGACGACACGCTTCGACGCCGGGCCGCAGAGGCCATGGGACGAGTGAGTGAGGTAGTCGGTGAAACCAGCCCGGCCTCAGTGTCCAAGCTTCTTCAGGGACTTTTATATGCCGTTACAGACACGGCGGCCTCGAGCTGGGGGGCTTTCGAGGCCATCGGGGAGATCATCCGCCACAAACCTGAGTTCTACGCAGGATACCTGCCCCACCTCTACCCTTTTCTCGGCGACGAGAGCAAGCGTGCCGCAACCATCGAGGCCATTGCCACGGTTGCCGGCCACCGGCCTGACCTTCTTCGAAAACACTCCTTTCATTTCCAGCCTTTCCTGAAAGACCCGGACCCGGCGGTACGGGGTCAGACCGCCCGGCTTCTCGGTCACCTGGGCGCACGCGAAATGAGTGAAGACCTGGAAGCGCTCCTTGATGACGCGAACCAGGTCCAAATCTATTACGATGGCAACGTCCATTCCGTAACCGTCGGTCGGCTTGCCGGCGAGGCCCTGGAGCGGATGTAACCACCTTGGAAGTGACCTACCTCGCATCATCTCCCAACGGCGACATTCCACTGGGCCCGGATCACCTTTCCGCGCCTTTCCGGCTCTCTCTGGACGAATCCCACCCTTTCTTGAGCCTTGGAGATTATCTGAACGGGCTGCGGGACTTCCTCCTTGCGGACGGGGGCCGAATGCTTTCCCGCATTCTGGGCGACAAGGTCCGTCATGAAATCCCTCCGGAGAAGCTCGGGTCCCTGCTGATCCGCACTGAAAAGCACGGCGCAATGTATCACGTGGCAAGCATAGAGATTCAGGCGGGCCTGGACCAGATCAAGCTGTGTTCGAGCACGGCTTTCTCCGAACAAGCCCGGAACTGGCTCACCAGGGAGGTCGAGACGCTCAAGGAACTCCACCGGCGGTTCGGTCTGCCTCACCTGCCCGTTCCGGTCTTATTCGGCAAAGCGGCTTTCGGGTCCGGAAACCGCGAGATATCCGCCCTCGTGCTCCTGGCCGACTGGTTTGAGGGCTTTCACGAGTGGCACTTAAATGCGGTAAAGCCCGGCGGGCGGCCCAGGGTGGAGATCTGGGATCAGGCCCGAGGCTACCGATGGGCCACCGAAGGGGAAAGCCGGTCCCTGTTCCGGGGAGCGACCCGAATCCTCAGCCGATATTACGATCCCGACGGATTCATGCAGGTGCGGGCCTGGCATCACGCGGCCGGGGACTTCGTTGTCCGGCCGCGGAACAACGAACTGGACGTCCGGCTCACCACAGCCCGGGCCTACACGCCACTTCCGGGCCTGTCACCGGCCGACGGAACCATGCCGGCCGTGGCCCTTGCCTACTTCTTCCTGGATACGGTCCTTCGCATGAGGCTGGACAGGAAGGAGGGGGTGGGCAAGGCCCTGTGGGCCGGAGATGATGCCCTCGAGGCGGCGGTTGAAGGGTTTTTCGCCGGCCTGGCTCAGCGCCGGCTGTCAGGGGGCCCCGTCTTGGAGGAAAACACCAAGGTGCTTGATCTCTTATGCTCCTTCTCCACAAAGGATCTGCTTACCCTCCACGGGCCCGTACTTGGGTTCCTGGCGGAGGAAGCCGTCTTAGAGCGGGCTCTGATCGAGAGTCGTCTCGACGATCACGTCACCGCCCTTCACCGGGTCCTTCCAAGGGTTCGTGGATAAGACTTTCAAGGGGAGTGGTGAGGACCTTGGACACGGAGATGAGGAGCCCGGCCCTGTCCGGATCTTCCCCCTCCGCGTCCAGGACGAGTTCCCGGGACATGTCGTAGAGGTCCCGAAACACACCGTCAAGATCAAAGGTCGGGTAGGAGGTGCCAGAATCGAACCCGGATAGCCCGCATACCCTGGCCTTGCCCTTAATTTTTGTTGGGACCCCGTATATTCGGCAGGTAATGGGCCTCTGGGCGTAGAGAACGCAATCCCGCTCCTCATTCAGGAGCGGGCAACGGACCCTCCCCAGTGCAAGGGGGTCCCCTTCCACGGGCCCTTTTCCTTCCTGTTCACGAAGCTGTTGCTGAAGACGGGCAAGTTCCCGATCCGCACGGCCGCAACGGAGAACGGTTTCAGCCTTCTCGGAGCTGGACAGGCGTGCGAACTGCTGCTGAAGATATGCCGCCTCCACCAGAAACAGACCGAACACGGCATGGCAACAGTCATCGCAGTGCCTTTGACATTGGACGGCGTCGGGGTAATCCAGGGCCATTTGCTCGAAAACGGCGTCGGCCCGGGCCATGAGCTGCTCGTAGGAACGAAAAAGCGCGTCGACCCCCATGATCTTTCCTGACTTTAAAACGCCGTTTCCCCGCATCTGGAGGCGAAAACAGCAAAAGAGGCTGTCAACCCATGCGGCCACAGAGTCCATACTCTAGAGGTGGCCGCACAACGGTGCAGGAAATCGGGGGTGCATGATCAAAAGCGGGCCCAGTACGGTCTACCCGAAGGTCTTGCTTCGAATCGCCTTTCCCGCAAGCGGGTTGTACAGCTTGGTGATAGCGAACTTCATCACGTCCAGGGTCTTGAGATCCAGGACGATATCCAGCAGTTGCTTCTGGGCCTCGTCCGGGAGCGCACAGGCATTCGCCTCATCGAACGTCAGGTCCGGGAACCCCTTGACCAGTTTCTTCTGGTCCTTTTTGCTCATGGGGACCTGAACCGCCTTCTTTCCCTCCACCTCGAGGACTTGCTCGCCCAGTCCCGCCTCGTCCAATTTTTTCTGGTCGTCATCGCTGAGGAACACGTTGATCAAACAATCTGCCATGGATGGATCTCCTTTCCATTGTGAGTCCACTCGTACCTTCCCCGGGCCGAAACCGGGGCCCCCGAGTAGGGGAGCGGAAAACCCCGTATACCGTCCGTTTCTCTACTATGAGCTGAATCCCATTGTCAAGGCAATTGGTGGGAATTGGTGCCGTCACAGCCGCTGCAGGGATCGTCTAAAATGAGGCCCGGCGGTACGGTTCCAGCCTTTTCAAAAACTCGGGATGGACCTCAAACCCCAGGGAAACGGCTTGATCCACGTGCTCGATCGCCTTTTGGTACTCGTCCCGACAGTAATAGGCAAATGCCAGGTTGTTGCGCCCCAGACCAAAGTCGGGGGCAAAGGCCGTCAGTTTCTCGCCCGTTTCAACGGCCTTGTCCACATCCTCTTTCTGGAGGTAGGCGTTGATAAGGTTGGCCCAAGCCTGGACGATCTTCGGGTTCAGCTCAATGGCCTGCTCCAGGGCCTCGATCGCCGCATCCGTCTGCTGCATCTGGAGGTAGGCGAAACCCAGATTCGCGTACCCGCGCGCATAACGCGATTCGATCTCGACGGCCTTCTTGTTGGCGAACACCACGTGCTCCAGATCACCCTTCTGGAAGTAGATATATCCCAGATTGACGTATCCCTCGAACATTCGAGCACTGTTGCTGATGGCGTCGTTAAAAGCGCCTATCGCCTCATCCAGCCTTCCCTGCTCCATGAGCGCTACGCCCATGTTGTAGCTTGAGTTGGCGCACTCGGGGTTTTCCGTCAGGTTCTGCTTCTGCTCGGCAATAAACTCCTCTGCGCCCTGGGGTGTCTTCATCATGCTCTCCACTTTCGACTTACGCGGTCTTCCCGTCGATTTCGCAAAACCCGTTTATCCTCCTGTCACGACCCAGAGAATACCAGGAGCGAACGCGTTCTCGACGTGTTTCGGAAAATACCGCGTTTTGCGAGATCGTTGTGTCTTTGTCCGATGTATGCATACGGAAAGAGGCCGCACCTCCCATGGGAGAAGCGGCCTCCTACCGCTACTCATTCAAGGCGTATGAAACGAAGGCTAGTGATCCTCTGTCTGCCCCCGCCCCTTCATGCCGTACATGGTGCTGCTTCCCGTGGAGAAGTAGATCAACTTCTCCTCGTTGATCAAAGCCGTTGCAGCCTTCTTGACTTCCCTGGCTTTGGTGTCGGGTTTGACTTTTTTCACGGCCTTTTCCAAGTCGCTGAAATAAAACTTTGTCTTTTTACTGCCCTCGGCAAAGTCCATGATGGCCTTTTTGATGTCTTCCATCGCCTGTTCCCTTTCTGTCCGCGGAGGCGGACGCTCCGGCTACTCGATTCCTCCGGCCGCCCTGGACACCGCCCAGGCCGCTTCCGTGTACTTAAAGTGCGTGGAGGTCCGGTAGGTGTCGTACTGGAGCCGGTAGTCGTCGATGAGGTGCTCGGTGAACGGCAGGTCGCACTTCTCGAAAAATCTCTCCCAACCAATACGCTCGGCCCAGTCCCCGATCCGCTCGTACTTGTTGGCATCGGCCGCGTAGGCCTCGATGATCTTCTTGACGTCCGCACAGACCTCAGGATACCGAGGAAAGTTGTTGGGCAGCCAGGGCACCACGACCTTGGAGAACATCGGCGGGCTGATCCGGTTGGAGATCTTGCCGCCGGCCAGGATGGTCACGCCGTCGCCTTCCTTGTCAGAGAGCGGAACGGCCATGCACATGGTGTAACAGTTGCCGCAGAACATGCAGCGTTCGTTCTTTATCTTCACGGTCTTCTTGCCGTCTTCCGTCTTGGCCGGCGAGATGGCGCCCGTGGGGCAGGCCGCGATGACCAGAGGAATCTCACAGAGCGAGTCCATGACCTCATGGTCGATCACCGGTGGTTTGCGGTGGTACCCGAGCAGGGCGATATCGGAGCAGTGCACGGCACCGCACATGTTCAGGCAGCATGCCATGGAGATACGCACCTGGGCCGGAAAGGTCATGCCCTGGAAATACTCAAAGAGATCGTCCAGCACGGCCTTTACCATGGAGGAAGCGTCCGTGGCCGGGGTGTGGCAGTGCAGGTACCCCTGGGTGTGAACTATGTTCGTCAGGCCGGCACCGGTCCCGCCGAGGGGGAACTTGTAGCTGCCGGAGACATGCTTGCGGCCCTGGAGATCTTTTTTCAGGGCCTCCATCTTGTCCTGGGTGTCCACCATGAATTCTATGTTGTTCCGCGTGGTGAAGCGGACATATCCGTCACAGAATTTGTCCGCGATTTCACAGAGCTCGCGAACGTGCTCCGCAGACATGAACCGGCAGCCGCCCACTCGCACGGTAAACAGCTTGTCGCCGGTCTCGGAGACGTGAACGAGAACACCCGGTTCCAGGATCTCATGGTACTTCCACTTGCCGTAGTTATTCTGAATAATGGGAGGGAAGTTCTGCCAGAAATGCCGCGGACCGAGGTCCGTGAGCCGGTTCTCCATGGGTTTATCGGGATTGAAAAGTCCGAGTCTTTCCTGAGATAATGCCATATCCTTTCCCTCCTATCTCTTATGCCTGGATCGGTAGTCGTTGATGTCTCGCTCCCAACCGCCGGGGACATCTTCCTCTTTCCAGAAAATGTAGGGGTTGGCCCGCGGCGCGGTGACCATCTGAGGCATGGGCGGCAATTCCAGTACCTCGAGGAACTTGGGGATGCCGTAGCGCTGAATGAGCTCGCCCAAGCGTTCCCGGTTTTTACCTTCTTCCATCCACCAGTCCCAGACCTTTTCGATCACTTCCTTGATGTTGTCGTAGGGGTGCTCCGCCTTCATGAAGGGAATGGTGAGCACGGACATCTGGGCGCCCTCGAGGATCGGTGCCTTGGCGCCGAAAAGCAGGCTTACACCGGTATCCTCACCGGGCCGCAGGGCCTGGGGCATAGTATTGATGCAGTGCATACACCTGATGCACTCCTTGTTATCGATCTTGAGCGTGTCACCTTCCAGCCACATGCACTTCGTGGGACAGAGGTCGATGACCTCTTTCTGAATGTCGAACTCGCCCCAGTCTCTTCCCGCGTGGGCCCCGCCGTTGGGCACGATATCGCCGCCCATGTAAGCCTTGACGGCCTCCTGGTCGATCCGGATATCGTCCTTCCAGGTACCGATGAAGGACATGTCGGCCCGGGCGATCGAGGCCACGCAACCGTTGGGGCAGCCGTCGAACTTGAACTTGAACTTATAGGGGAACGCCGGCCTGTGAAGCTCGTCCTGGTAATAGTGGGTCAGCTCGTAGCACAGGGCCTGGGTATCGATGCAGGACCACTCACAACGGGCCTTGCCGACGCAGCAGGAAGGCGTGCGCAGGTTGGATCCGGAACCACCAAGGTCCTGCTGAAGCACATGGCCCAGTTCGTAGAAGATGGGCTCGAGCTGTTCGGTGGAGGTCCCCAGGAAAATGATGTCGCCGGTGGAGCCGTGGAAGTTCATCAAGCCGCTGCCTCGGTACTCCCACAGGTCGCAGATGGACCGGAGATAGTCGGACGTATAGAACTTGCTCGCGGGCTGGTTCACGCGCATGGTGTGGAAGTGAGCCACGGCCGGGAACGCTTCGGGCATGTCGGAGTATCGGCCGATCACGCCGCCGCCGTATCCGAACACCCCCACGATGCCGCCGTGCTTCCAGTGGGTTTCCCCGTTGTCAAAGGAGACCTGGAGCTGACCCAGCACATCTTCCACGGCTTCTGAAGCGACCATCATGCGGTCGGCAGGCAGATTTTTCCTGTGCAGGGCCTCCCGCTTTGCATCGGCCACGAAGCTCGGCCAAGGACCCTTTTCCAGATCTTCCAGGTCCGGGATATTGTGCTTGACCTTGAAGTTCTTGAGTTCTTCTTCTGTGTAATTGTTCAGCTCCTCATCACTGTAAATTCGAAGCTCGCTGTATTTTAGTTTCTTTTGTTCTTCTCTTGGTTCAAACTCCATTATCCATGCCTCCTTTTAGGGTACAAAAGGTTGGTTCCTCTCAGGACGAAGGGGAAAACCCCGAGTAGTCGACAGTCGCGTTCTTCACCTCCTCCCCACAAAAAATAAGAATTCCATCGCGGCCCGGACAAACGGACCCGATCGTTTGAGCTATGGGTTCGCCCAAAGGCGCAAACAACCACAAATGCCGGAAATTACTAGATTTTTATTTAACAGTTTAGAATTTAAATCAGAATCGGGTCGAGATGTCAATAAAAATCAGCAGCTGCGTTGAGAAGATCCTTGGGATTTTCCATATTTGATTGACAATCCCGCCCGAAGATTCTATCACCGCAGCCAAGGGGCCGCCTCAAGGGGCAACCGTTCCGAATCAACGGCCATTGTCCTGCGACCGCCTTAAAGGACGTTCCTCTCGACATCATGTGGAACCGCCCTCCAGGTTGAAAAAGCGCCTCCTTTCCCGGCCGTGGACGGCCCGAATAAACAAGACGTAAGATTACAGCACCGCCAAGGCCGGAAAGCAGGGGACGGAATCCGCCACAGGCGGGAAACCGGAACACATCCTATGACTTTCTCCCCACCCCGAATGATGGTTGCCGCCTTGAGAGGCGGATCGGGAAAGACCTTTCTCTCCCTGGGCCTGACCGCCGCGTGGACCGGGGAAGGGAAACGGGTGGCTCCTTTCAAGAAAGGGCCGGACTTCATCGATCCGGGCTGGCTGTCCCTTTCCGCCGGCAGGCCCTGCCACAACCTCGATCCTTTCATGATGAACGAGACCCAGATCCTGAATTCCTTCATGCGGTATACCCGTCAGGCCGACGTGGCCCTCATCGAAGGTAACCGCGGGCTGTTCGACGGCCTGGACCTGGAGGGCCGCTACAGCTCGGCTGAACTGGCCCGGAGCCTTCGGTGCCCCGTGATTTTGATCGTGGACGTAACCATGACCACCAGGACCATTGCAGCCGTGGTCATGGGGTGTCGAGTTTTCGACCCCGGGCTGGACCTGTGCGGGGTCATCCTCAACCGAGTCGGCGGACCCAGGCAGGAGTCCGTGGTTCGAAGCGCCGTGGAGCACTACTGTGGAGTGCCTGTGCTCGGCTCCGTACGCAAGCTTCGGGAAAACCACTTTCCCGAACGTCACATGGGACTCATCCCCCGCCAGGAGCGCTCCCGGGCCGAGGAAGCGGTGTCCTGGGCATGCCGGGTGGTTCGGGAGAGCCTGAATCTGGACGCCCTGTGGGCACTGGCCTGCAATGCCCCCCCTGTTGACGGGCCTCTTCCGGAATCACCCGAAGGCACGGAGACCCCGGCGCCTCCATCCGGACCAGGACCTCGAATCGGCTTCCTCCTGGACAGCGCCTTCTGGTTCTACTACCCGGAAAACCTCTCGGCCTTGCAGAATGAGGGAGCTGAACTTGTTGAAATCAGTGCAATTAACAGCCCGCGGCTTCCCGAACTGGACGGGCTCTATATCGGGGGGGGGTTTCCAGAGACCCAGGTAGAACTGCTCACGGCCAACCAGACCTTCCGGGCGGACCTGCGGGAGAGGATCGAGGCCGACCTCCCGGTCTATGCCGAATGCGGCGGCCTCATGTATCTGGGGGAAAACCTCGTGGTAAACGGCGAGCCCCACCCCATGGTAGGGGCCCTGCCGGTGGATTTCGTGCTCGAGCGAAAACCCCAGGGACACGGGTACACCATCCTCGAAGTGACCGGAGACAACCCGTTTTATGAGCAGGGCACGGTCCTCAGGGGACACGAGTTTCACTACTCAAGGCCGGTTTTCCGGTCCACAAAGGACGTCCGGCCGGTCTTCAGGGTGGAACGAGGACGCGGGCTCAACGGCGAATCGGACGGCCTGAGCCGGAAAAACCTCCTGGCCCTGTATACTCACATCCACGCATTGGGGACCGCCTCGTGGGCCGGAGGCTTTGTTCGAAAAGCATCTGAATACCGTGAAATCTGCAGGAGTAAAATTTCTTGATTTTTAAAAGGGGGATTGACATCCATAAAATTTTACGATATACAATGTAATCCGCCTACAGCTAAGTGTCTAAATATATTGAGCATTATTCCCAAGAAGAGGAGGTTTCAGGTTATGCCGACAATTGAATTTCAAGGAAATACCTTTAATGTGGACGAAGACGGCTTCATTGACGATTTCAACAATTGGAACGAATCCTGGGTCCAGCACGTGAAAAAGGAAGAAGGCATCGAGGAGCTCACCGACGAGCACTGGAAAGTGCTCAATGTCCTACAGGACTATTACAAGAAGAACGGCATCGCTCCCATGGTAAGGATCCTCTCAAAGGTGACCGGATTCAAGCTGAAGTACATCTACGAGCTGTTCCCCTCCGGCCCGGGCAAGGGCGCCTGCAAAATGGCGGGACTCCCGAAGCCGACCGGCTGCGTCTAGATCGAGCCGGCCGGGCTACCTCGATTCACAACAACCAGGAAGCGCAGGGCTCCTCAATCCGGCCTTGCGCTTTTTGTGTTCTCCCCTCACGCAGCCCTGTCTGGCGGAAGACTACGCCGGAACCGTTCCCTTTCCATAAACAGCACCTGTCACGCCTTTAAGCCGCTAACTGGATGAGTCGCTCAACGGGCCGTAAATATCCGGGCGGCGATAAGGCAGGAAGTACTTCATCCGGTGACGCCTGATCCCTTTCAGAAACGAAAAATCCAGGGTCGCGGGGAGGAGATGCTCACTCTCTCCAAGGTGTTGTTTGACCACCCGGCCGTCAGGGCCCAGAAAGACGATGACTCCGGGAAAAGGAAAGCCCCCCGGGCTCTCGCCCACTGCATTGCAGGCGACAATGAACAGGGCGTTGTCAAATGCGCGCCCGGTCAGGTGACGCAGCCAGCTCTCCAGCTTCTCTTCGGGCGTACCCCTGGGTGATGCATGAGGCATGAAGAGGATGTCCGCGCCGTTCAGGGCCATCATGGTGCTGATCTCGGGGAAATGGCTCTCATAGCAGAGTTGAATGCCGAACACCTTCTCCTTCCAACGAAAGACCGGCATACGATTTCCCGGTCGAAATGCCGCCTTTTCCGGTGGGGAAAGGTGGGTCTTCCGGTGAACGCCCATGATCCCTTCCGGGCCGGCCACGACCTGGCCTATGGCGGGCCGCCCGTCCCGGGACGGTTCGATGACCCCGGCAAGCACCACTATACCGTATTCCCGGGCCATGCGGATCAACCGATCCAGGACGGCGTCATAAGTCAATCCCGAGTAGACCCCTTGCGGATCCTTCAGCACATACCCGGTAACGGAAAACTCGGGAAAGCAAAGGATCTCCGCGCCCGCTTCGGCTGCCCGGCCTGCAAGGGCCTCCATCCTCTCCAGGTTCTCCTCGATCGCGCCCGGCCTCGAGCGCATGCACACGGCCGCCACCCGCATCTCTTCCATGCCTCCTAAAAAGCCCCCTTCCGCCCGGCTGCTGGTTTCTCCTCCATCTACTCCATACGATAGTCCAAAGGAAGGCGACACACAAGAGACAGCCTTCTATAATCTAGAATCACCAGCGCGAAGGATGAGCGTCCGGTGCATCACCCTGGGATTCTTTGTATCCAAATCGAAATCGAATTCAATGCGGGCACTGCTTTGCGGGAAAACCGATTATCATGCGGAGACCCAGGCACTTGCCATCACGCACAAATGTAGGGTAGGCTTCCTTTGACTTTCGGCCGGGGATCCTCCACGCCGTGAGACCTTTTATCAAGGAGAAAGAATTGCCCCGTGACACCTCCCCCAGCCTTCGATGGTACGACCCCGTGCTCCTCCGGGTGCTGCCCCCGATCGCGGCCATTCTTATCAAGCTCCTCATGCTTTCCTGCCGGGTAATCAGGATCGAGGGGTTTGAACGTGCCCGGAACGCCGTCGAGAGGTCGGCCGGGGGCGCGGTCTACGCCACCTGGCACCAGCGAATGTCATACCACTTCCATCACTTCGGATCGCAGCATGTCACCACGATGATAAGCAGAAGCCGGGACGGGGAGTACGCGGCCCGGATGGCCCGATGGCTGGGTTTCCGGGATGTGCGCGGCTCCTCCAGCCGGGGAGGGTTAAAGGCCCTGAAAGAGATTATTCAGAGGATGCAGCAGGGGGAAATAGGCGGCATGCTTGCAGACGGCCCCCAGGGCCCGCCCCGGGTGGCCAAAATCGGCTCTGTGATCATGGCACGAAACGCAGGTGTCCCTCTCATCCCTGTCCTCTGGGGGGCGGACCGCTGCTGGCAGTTCAACTCCTGGGACCGCTATCTGGTACCCAAGCCCTTTGCCCGGGTGGTGATCCTTTACGAGGAGCCCATCCTGGTGCCGCCGGAAACCAACGCCGATACCCTCGAGTCGTATCGCAAGCTCTTCGAGGACCGGCTGAACCGGGGCACACGTTGGTGCGACGAGCAGTTCGGATCTGTGCGGCCATGGAAAAAACAGGAGAGATAGCTTTTGAGCTCTGAAGCTGCCGAGGGAATACCCAAAACCCGGGGGCTGCGGTTCTTTCCCACGAACCACGAGCCACGAACACGATCTTTTCACTGACACCGACACGCCTCACAGACACTGCCACAGGCACCGGCACGAACCACGGACCACGGCTTTTGTGACGGGTCCTGGGAAACGGTTTCCTACTGCAGTCGGAACCGCACAGGAATGCGGACCCTCATGGCCACCGGTCGATCCCCCCTTTGTCCCGGCTCGAAGCGCCATTCCCTGACCGCTTGCTCCGCGGCCCTGTCCAGGAGGGTGTGGCCGCTGGATCGGGCAACACGAAGTTCACTCACACCCCCTTCCTCGGTCACCAGGACCTCCAGAAGCACCACCCCCTCGTATCCCCTGCGCCGTGCAAGGTCCGGGTACAGGGGCGGCGGGTTTTCCCGGTAAAGGGGCACGGCCTCCACCAGGGGAACAGGTGCTTCAGCTTTCCCGTCAAGCGGACCCTTCGGGCTCTCCGGGGCCGAGTCCGAAAGGCCGCCCGGCGTGGAGTCGGCACTATCCACCTGCTCATTCCGAATCACCGGCCTCTTAGCCGGGGCCGGTCCTGAAGACAGGGCACGGGGGCGCAAGGGGGATGGGTGCCCGGTGCGCGTCCGTATCGCCTTAGGCCGGGGTGCGGGACAGTCGAACACGACCTCGGGCTTCTTGGTGCTTAAATTCGGCTGTTCGGGTTCCGAAACGGAAGACTCAGGGGCCGGCGAATCTGAGGGAGGTTTCAACTCCTGGAGTTGAATCGTTACCACGCGCGTGTGCCTTGAATTCAACGGCCCTGCCGTCTCCGGCCGAAAATCTCCCGCCAGAAAAAACAGGCCGTGCAGGGCCACTGCCATGCCCGCGGCTGGGAGAAGGCGTCTCACTTCCGGGCTTCAGCCTCCGACTGGAGGGAGATGCGGGCGATCCCAGCCTTGCGGATCCGGTCGAGCACTGCAAAGAGTTGCTGGTAGGAGACGGAACGGTCGGCAAAGAGGAGCACGCCCGGGTCTTTCGAATCCATGGCCCGCCTCTCCAGCACATCGGTCAGGGAATCCAAGGGAACGGCAACCCGGTCCACAAAGACCCCGCCTTCCGCCCGCACCGTCACCGAGAGCACCAGTTGCCGATCCACCTCGCTGTGTGATGAGACAGGCAGGCGGACGGGCATCCCACGGTGAAGCGCCATGGAGAGCATAGCGTAGATGAAGAACACGAGGAGGAGAAACACAATATCTATGAGTGGAAGCATTTCGATCCTGGGTCTTCGCGCGGGCATGCGGGGGACCTTCATAACGGCTCCCCCTTAAGGCCTGCGGACCCCTGGCTCAGCTTTTCGTAGACGATCTCCAGGCTAGTAGCGTACTTTTCGATGAGCATGGCCGCATTTTCGGCCCGCGCATTGAAGTAGTTGTAGGGGAAGACCGACAGGATGGCGATACCCAGGCCCGAGGCCGTTGTGATGAGGGCCTGGGCGATCCCGGCCGTCACCGCGCGTGGGTCTTCGATGCCCGCCTGCCCGAGCAGGTCAAAGGAGTGGATGATTCCGAGGACCGTACCGAAGATCCCCAGGAGCGGCGCTACTGTGATCATGGTGTCCAGGACGTTCAGGTACCGCCGCATTCGCTGGACCTCGTCCGCAGCCGCGGTTTCCATGGCCTTGCCCATGGAAAATTCACGGTGCAGGATTCCGCTCACCAGGATACGCACCACATAGTCTTTTGATCCCGCCACGGCGCGGCGCACCGCATTCCAGTCCCCATTCCGGCATAACTCCAGGACCCGGTCCACCAGACCTGCGTCCCGGCGCATGTCCTCCAGGGCCCAGAAGAAGGCCCGCTCGATGATCACGGTAAGGGCGATGAGCGAGCAGCCAACCAGGGGGATCATAACCGGCCCCCCTCTCATAAAGATCTCCATCATGGTCTTATGAAATCCTTTTAAAAAGCTATGTTGACACTAAAGCGTCTTTCCCTTAATCGATCCTTAAGCTGAATATCAGTGCTTTTCCTTTCTCACTGACACAGACACTTACACCGTTAACAAAGCGGCCCTCACGGCACCATAGTCACCCTGGGCCTGCCGGTGTCCGGGTGCGCGTCCACACGCACCGGACAATCGAACACGGCTTCAATCGTCTCGGGCGTGAGCACGTCCCGGGGCGGCCCCTCCGCGACCACGAGACCCTGCTTCAGCACGATCAGGCGATCGCAATACTGCGATGCCTGATCCAGGTCGTGGGAGACCACCACCACACCCAGTCCCGCGTCCCCGGCCAGGGAGGCGGCCAATTGAAAGATCTCCCGCTTGTGCCTGAGATCCAAAAACGACGTGGGTTCGTCCAGGAGCAGCACCGAAGGCTCCTGGGCCAGGGCCCGGGCGATCACCACACGCTGCCTTTCTCCTCCCGAAAGCGCGTGGATGTCCCGGTCCGCAAGGTCCAGGGCGTTTGTGGCCTGAAGGGCCTTTCGGGCCGCAATCCAATCCCTCTCCTCCTCGAACTGAAGACGCCCCATGCGGGGAAAGCGCCCCATGAGGACGACCTCCATCACGGAAAACGAGAATTGGAAGTGGCTCTCCTGGGAGACCATGGCCACGGTGCGCGCCACCTCGGTCCGAGAGAGATCCCGAATCAGGCGCCCGTCAAGGCGAACGCAGCCCTCGTGAGGCTCCAGAAGCCCGTCCATTATGCGAAGAAGAGTGCTCTTTCCCGAACCATTGGGTCCCAGCACGCCCAACATTTCCCCGCTGAAGGCCTTCAAGCTCACGTCCTTAAGGGCCCACGCGTCCCCATACCGGTATCCAGCCTGTTCCACGCTCAGGATCGCGTCCATCGACTTCCTCTCGTCTTGAGCAGGTAGAGGAAAAACGGGGCGCCCAGGAAGGCGGTGATTACACCCACCGGAAGCTCGCCGGGAGAGATCACGGTCCGGGCCAGGGTGTCCGCCGCCACCAGAAACGCGGCCCCGCCCACGGCGGCGGTCGGAATCAGCACGCGATGGTCCGCCCCGAAGGTCATACGGGCCAGGTGCGGGACGATGAGCCCCACAAAACCGATAAGCCCTGAAAAGGAGACCACGAGACCCACCAGCAGGGAGACCGTGACCAGGCAGACGATCTTGGTGCGCTCCACTCTAACGCCGAGCTGGCGGGCCGTTTCCTCGCCGGCCGTGAGCAGGTTCAGGTCACGGGAAAAGGCAAACAGGACTGCACCTCCCACGGCCACAATGGGCGCACAGACGGCCAGGTGTGCGTACCGGGTCTGGCCCAGGTCGCCGTAGAGCCAGAACAGCATGCTGTGAAGCCGGCTGTCCGTGGTGGTCGTGATAAAGAACATGATCAGGGCCGTGAAAAAGGCGTTGATGATCACGCCGGTGAGCAGGATCGTGGCCGACTCCGTACCCATGCGGCGGCGACCCAGAGCCAAGAGGAGCACCAGCGTGAGAAGCGTTCCCGTAAAGGCCGCCACGGGAATACCCAGGCTGAAACCCAGCCCGAGTATTATCCCGAGCACCGCCCCAAGAGCGGCGCCGCTCGACACCCCGAGGATAAAAGGATCGGCCAGGGGATTTCGAAGGATCGCCTGAAACACCACGCCCCCCAGGGACAAAGAGAACCCTACAACCGCAGCAAGAAGGATCCGCGGCAGCCGGATGCGAAACAGGATGAGCCCCGCCGAATCCGATTCTCCGGACGGATTCATCAGGCGAACCAGGATCTCACCAGGGGAGAGATCCGCCGTGCCCAGGACCATGGCCCCGGACATGACGACTCCCAGGAGTACAATCATGGCCGCGGTCACCGCGATCACCCTGCCCGGCGTGACTATCCGCACCTTTTCGCTCATTTTAATCTGTTCCATTCTTTCCAGGCACAGCCACTACCCGGGCGTTAAAAGGCGTCGTGAGCCGTGTCTGTGATTCGTGTCTGTGATTCGTGTCTGTGATTCGTGTCTGCGCCGGTGGCAGTGAAAAGATTGTGTCCGTAGCTCGTGGTTCGTGGAAAAGAACCGCAGCACCCGGGTTTTGGGTACTCCGGGCGTCCCACTCATGGCAGACCGTCCTCCGGATGCAGGAGATCGGCCATGGCCTCGAGGCCCTCTATCACCCGCGGCGAAGGCCGGTCTATCAAGTCCGAGTCGATCAGGTGAACGCGCCCGGTCCTGACGGCCGGGATGGTATTCCACTTAAACCAGGCCTGACGTGCCTCCTCAAAGGCCCCTCCGCGCTCCATGGACGAAATCAGGATCACATCAGGTCCCTTGCCCAGCACCTCCTCAAGGCTGACCCGGGGGTATGTGACCGCATGATCCGCCGTGAGGTTCTCGCCTCCGGCCAGGCGAATCACGTCATGGTGCAGGGTGTCCCTGTTCACGCTCATGATGGGGCGGGTGTTGATCTGCAAAAACACCCGGGGCCGCTCCGACGCCCTGGTCCGCTCGGCAACGCGGGCGAGTCTTGCTCGAAGATCCCGTGCCAGGGAGTCTCCACGCTCCTCGACGCCGCACGCGGCCCCCAGCCCGGCCACGGTGCGGATCATGCCTTCCACGCTTTGCGGGTTCACGGCATAGACCGCCACTCCCGCGTCCTCGAGAAGCCGGACCAGATCAATGCGGTTTCCCTCCACGGTCCCCACGGCCAGGTCCGGTTCCAGGTCGAGGATGCGCTCCGCATTCAGCCGGACAAAGCTCCCGACTTTCGGTTTTGCCGCGGCCTCGGGCGGATAGTTGCTGAACTCGGTGACCCCGACCACCCTGTCTTCAAGACCCAGGGCGAACAGGATCTCCGTGACGCTCGGGGCCAGCGATACGATACGCCTAGGTTCCTTCGGGACCTTGACCCTTCGTCCCGCCTCATCCAAAAAAACACCCGCAGCCGCAGGCCCGGAAATGAGGAGACAGGCCGCAAGCAGGATAACCATGCACACAGGGCCCCTTTGGTTCACCGCTTCACCTCCCGGTCCGGGGGAATCACGTCAAGTACCTGAGCTATATGACGGCAAAAGATCTCAATGATCCCGTCCCGGACCCCCAGCCCTTGCTCGTCCAGGGAGACCTCAATACCAAGGGCCTCGAATGCGGCCTTCCATGAGTCCTCCGGGCCCGCCAGGTCCTCGAGCACGTGCCTCCCGGCCACCAGCATGAACGGGACAAGACGTACCCGGGAGCAGCCGGCCGCCTGCACCCGGCCAAGGATCACACCTGGTCCGGGCGAGCCTTCAACCAGGCCCACGTATGCCTGAGGTCCCACCGCCCGTTGGAACCGTTGTTCGAGCGCATCGTAGGCGCACCACATGGGGTGGTCCGTGCCGTGACCCACCAGGACCACGGCCCCGTCCTCGCCCGGCCGCAGTTCCGGAGCCATAACAGCGACAACCTCGTCGAAATCCTCCGGCGCCGAGAGCAGGGGAAGGCCCATGGCCGTCCGAATCGGGCCTGCCGCTGCGACCTCCACCAGCCGGTCGAACTCGTGCCCGCACAGGACGTGCAGGGACTGGACCACCGCCCAGGTGTGCCCCTCATCGTGCAGGGCCGAAAGCACTTCGCCCGGGCCGGGGAAATGCAGGTTCCGGCTTTGCTTCACCCGGTCCTTGACAATGCGCGATGTGTAGGCCCAGCGGATCTCGTGACCCGGAAACCGTTTCCGGACAAACGCATCCACGCGATCATAGGTCTTCAAGGCCTTTGTGGTGGTCCCGAAGGCCGAGATCACGATGGGAATGCTCTCTTTCATGTTCCCCTCCGCTTTCAACCAACCAATGACAGACGCCGCTTTCGGCACTTGATATCCTATCGCTCAACTTCCCACAGGCGCAATTAAATCCCGGGCCATTGGAGATGCGTCGCTGAACCGGAGGTTTGTAGCCCTTCAGAACCGCCACTCCAACCCCCCGAAAATACGCCTTCCGGGCATGGGGTAGCCCTTTACGTGATCATAGGAATGGTCAAGCAGGTTCTTCACCTCGATGCGCGCACTCACCGTCCCCGCCCTCTCTGTTCGAACAATTGCCTTCCCGGCGGCCAGGTTCACCACTGTGAATCCCCCCTTATCCACCACGGGCACCGGGAACCGCCCGCTCTCAAAGTCCTCCACGCGTTGAGGCCCCCAGTAGGACGCCTGAACCCTTGCCCAGAAATCATCCTGATAGGACACAATCAGTCCCATTGACACATTGATGTCGGACACCTGTAGAAGATCTTCTCCGGTGAGGTCGTCCCGGTACTTTGTCAGGTATGCAGCCTGCACCTCGGGCCGCACCTCCCATGTCCAATTGAACAGCGCACCCACGTCGTAGCTGAACCCGGCCTCCAGGCCTTCCAGCGAGGCCTCTCCCAGGTTCGCCCATGTGTTGTCGCCTCCGGCCGTTGACGTCGCCTGAATCTTGTCCTTGTACCGGGTCATGAAGTAGGTAAACGACGCCTCCATGGCCCCCCTGACATAGTCGATACCGAAGTCCAGGGTACGGCTGGTCTCCGGTTTCAGGTCGGGGTTCCCAAGCCGCCGCCTGCCGAAGGCCATGTAGTCGGCAGCCAGTTGATCCGCCCCGGGCATGACAAAGGCCTCCCCGTAATTCGCGCGCAGCTTGAGTCCTTCCGCGAGCATGAACGCGGCCCCGAATCGCGGGGTAACCCGGTCGTCGGTCTCCGTCCTGCCCGCCGGATCCACTACCTCCACCTTGTAGTCGTCATAGCGAAGCCCCCCGCTCAAGATCAGACGCCTGTCCAGGAGGCGTACCTTTCCCAGGAGGAACCCGGAGGGGTTTTCATAGCGGGTCCTGTGGGGAAGCCATGTGTTGTCTATCCTGTAATCGACCCAGTCGGCACCCGCCGTCACCACGTAGATGTCCTGGTCCAGTGAAATCTGGGCCTGGGCCCCGCGGAACTTCGTGTCACGCTGCGAAGGTATCCCGTCGTCCCAACCGTCCGGGTTGCTCTCTACCGGCTCCACCCATGTGGTTCGATCGCGCCCCTCAAACCAGCGCACCTTCCATTGCAGCAGGTCATTCAGCGCCCCGCCCTCGTAGGACAGATCTGTGGAGCGGTTGACGCTGTCCGTGTAATCGTCGAGGTCGTTCTGCGACAGATAGGATGGACTTCCGGAGTGATCCACATCAGAGTAAACGTGGACCAGCCCGATGCGGTGGCCGGGGGCGGGCGTGTAGCCTACGTTCAGGCTCACGGCATCGTGCCTGTCATACCCTGTGTTCAGGTAACGATGGCCTTCGCCGGTCTTGTAGTCACCCGCGGATCGACCCGATACGCTCACAGCGGCGTCGAACCCTTTGGCCTCTCCGTAAAGGGATAAGGCCCCTTCCCTATAGAAATTGCTTCCGTACATGCCTTCCAGCACAAGGCCCGGCTTCCCTTCTCCCCGCTTGGTGATCACGTTTACAACGCCGCCCATGGCGGCGGAGCCGTACTGGACCGCAGCAGGCCCTCGAACGATCTCGACCCGCTCGATATTGCGTGCCGGAATCCGGGCTGCATTGCCGGTCCCGATCCGCCTCCCGTCGACCAGGATCAGGACGTGCCCAAGGAGATCGTTTCCGTGGGTCTCGGTGCGAAACCCACGCACGCCTATTGAGCTGAGCGCGCCCGGATAACCATGGATGTGGCCCAGGGCCTGCTCGGCCAGCAGTTCGCTCAGTGTGTCGGCCGAGGAGCTACTGATTGCCTTCTCATCGAGGACGGTCACATGGGTCGTGACCTCCTGTTTCGATTCGCTCACCCTGCCCGATGTTACCACCACTTCATCGAGCGTATGGGCGTTTTCCCCGGCCCGGGCGATCCCGGCCCAGGCGAGTGCCGCTACAAGTGCAATCACTGCCCTTTTCATCATTCCTCTCCTTTTGAGTGCATCAGTTGTTGCGGGTCCTCGCGTTCGGCGGCAGGCACAAAAAAATCCCCGGATCGACTTATCGATCCGGGGATGTCCCGTTTTCACCCTCGAATGATCTTTGGGAATCGCGCCCTGTCCGCGAAGGCAATCCCTTGTTGTCCCAGGCAGGTCTTCTGACTCCCCCGCCCTTTCAGCGGCCTTCCCATCCGGCACTCAGTGATTACTGAGTACCTGACAGTGGCGCACAACGGCCGAAAGGGTTCCCCTCCGCTTGAACTGCGAAGGGGCAGGGTACACAGCGGCGGGCCCGTCCCCGATTTGCACGAGGTTCCCTATTCTGCCCCGCAAGGGGCACCTGGAACGCTTTGGAGTTTTTTGTACACCCAAGGGAGGAAAAAAGTCAAGGGCCTGGGATTCCCTTAACAAACGTCCATGACCGATATATCCGCCATCCCCATGGATGAAAATATTATTGTGAAAATCCAAACGGATGCACTGGAAGCTGATTCTTCACCCCGGTGACCTTTACCGGCCCAAATCATTGACCGGCCATTCCCGCCTTGACAGGGTTCCCCAGCCTCCATATACTCCGCTCACCTCGCAACCTTTCTCTGAACTGAAAAGGAATATTCAATGCATCTTTACTGGCGCGTAATCGAAGAACTGAAATACCTCAACGAGACATGGATCATGACCGACCCGAGCCTTTCCCGCTCCTATGACCGGTGGGTCCGGAAAAACTCGTCGGTCCTGCTGCTGGCCGACACCCCCTTTTCCCTGAGCTGATCGTTCCGGTTTTCGCTCCCCGCCGCTACTAGGGCCGACAACCCCTCATTATGACGGGAAATTTTATTTCACCCACATATTGCGTTTTTTCTCTTGACGAAACCCACATATAGTGTAAACTCCCTCTTAACATGTCGATCGACCCCGGCGGGGCCACCGTCTCCGCTGCCGCCTCGATCCCAGTGATTATCTTATTGATGCGCAGTATAATCCTTCATTTTTCCGCCCCATTTTTTATTTTTCGAAGACCTTTTTCCCAGCTTGAGGAGCGCCGATGTTCGAGCAAATCAAAAAGCGCGACGGGAGGGTGGTGGAGTTCGATTCCACCAAGATCACTGCCGCCATTACCCACGCAGGCAAGGCTACCGGTGAATTCGATGAACGCGAGGCCCGCAAGCTGACCCTCCGGGTCCTTACCCTGGCCCACGAGCTTCGGCTCAATCCCGTCCCTGAAGTGGAAGAGGTTCAGGACATAGTGGAGCGTGTCCTCCTCGACTCCCCCTACTACAAAACAGCCAAGGCCTACATCATCTACCGGGAGCAGCACGCCCAGATCCGGGCCATCGCCACGAAGGCCAGCGTGGACCTGGTGGAGAACTATATTCGAAAACTCGACTGGAAAATAAACGAAAACAGTAACATGTGCTATTCCCTTCAGGGGCTGAACAACTATATCTCCGCTGACGTGACCTCCGAGTACTGGCTCAGCCGTATCTATCCCCCGGAAGTGCGCGAGGCGCACAAGAACGGCGACTTTCATATACACGACCTGAGCCTGCTCTCCATTTACTGTGTGGGCTGGGACTTGAAAGACCTGCTGCTTCAAGGCTTCCGCGGCGTGGAAGGCAAAGTGGAAAGCGGTCCTCCCAGGCATTTCCGTTCCGCCCTGGGCCAGCTCGTTAACTTCTTCTACACCCTGCAGGGCGAGGCCGCCGGCGCCCAGGCCGTGAGCAGCTTCGACACGCTGCTGGCCCCGTTCGTCCGCCATGACGGACTGGGCTACAAGGAGGTCAAGCAGTGCCTGCAGGAATTCGTGTTCAACATCAACATCCCGACCCGGGTCGGATTCCAGACCCCCTTTACCAATATCACCCTGGACCTGAACGTGCCTTCCACCCTTAGGGACCATCCCGTAATCATCGGCGGCGTTCCCACGGATGAGACATATTCCGCCTACCAGCATGAGATGGACCTGATCAACCGGGCCTTTGCCGAGGTCATGATGGAGGGGGACGCCCGGGGCCGAGTCTTCACCTTTCCCATCCCCACCTACAACATCACGAAGGAGTTCGACTGGGACAACCCGAACCTGGACATGCTATGGCGAATGACCGGGAAGTACGGCATTCCCTACTTCTCCAACTTCGTGAACTCGGACATGTCCCCGGAGGACGCCCGCTCCATGTGCTGCCGGTTGCGGCTGGACAACCGGGAGCTCCTCAAGCGGGGGGGCGGGCTCTTCGGGGCCAACCCTCTCACCGGGTCCATCGGCGTGGTCACCCTCAACCTGCCCCGTATAGGCTACATCGCCAGGGACGAGACGGACTTCTTTGCCAGGCTCGAGCGGCTCATCGCCCTTGCCGCAGACAGCCTGTCCATAAAACGAAAGGTCCTCGAATCGTTCACGGAGAAGAACCTATACCCCTATTCCAGGTTCTACCTGAGGGGCGTCAGGGAAAGGACGGATCAATACTGGACCAACCACTTCTCCACCATTGGAATCATCGGGATGAACGAGGCCTGCATGAACTTCCTGGGCGAGGACATCGGCGCTCCTGAAGGCCGCGCCTTCGGCCTTCGAGTCATGGACTTTATTCGAGACGCCATCACCCGTCTCCAGGAGAAGACCGGGGATATCTACAACCTGGAGGCCACCCCGGCCGAGGGAACCTCCTATCGCCTTGCCCTTCTTGACAAGGAACGGTTTCCAGACATCCAGAGCGTCAATGAGGCGGAGTTCAGAAAAGGGGCCCCTCCCTTTTACACGAACTCCACCCAGCTCCCCGTCAATTACACCGATGACCTCTTCGAGACCCTCATGCTCCAGGACGAACTCCAGACCAAGTACACCGGCGGCACCGTGCTCCACATATTTCTCGGAGAGCAGGTATCGGACATCGAAACCATCAAGGGGCTCCTCCAGAAAGTCGTCACCCGTTTCCGGCTCCCATACTTCACCCTCACGCCCACGTTCAGCGTGTGTCCCGCCCACGGTTACCTGAGCGGCGAGCATCCGACGTGCCCCCAATGCGGCCTGGAGACAGAGGTATACTCGCGGGTTGTAGGCTACCTTCGGCCTGTCAAGCAGTGGAACGACGGCAAGCGGGCCGAGTTCGCAATGCGAAAGACGTATCACATGGACAGCGAATACGAGACCGAGGGAGAAGCAATGGAGCCAAGGCCCCCGGCGCTTGCACACGCCGTAATGGGCAGGGAGTAAGGTCTTGGTCATCGGAGGACTTCAGAAACACTCTCTTATCGACTATCCGGGAAAGATGAGCTGCGTGCTCTTCCTGGCGGGGTGCAACTTCGATTGTCCTTACTGCCACAACCCGGACCTGGCCCGGGGATGTCCTTCATGTGAGAACTGCCTGAGCAAGGAGTATGTCTTCGACTTTCTGGAGCGGCGGCGCGGTCTTCTGGACGGGGTGGTTGTCTCCGGCGGCGAGCCCACACTCAGCCGGGACCTCGTGTCGGTATGCGAACGGATCCGGGAAATGGGCTATCCGGTGAAGCTGGATACAAACGGGAGCCGTCCGGCAGTGCTCAAGGACCTGCTGGACCGGGGCCTCGTGGACTACGTTGCCATGGACCTCAAGACCTCACCCCTGCACTACAACCTGCTGGCAGCGGAGGCGTGCACCCCCTCTGAGATACTTACCAGCATCCGCCTCATCATGGATCGCTGCGAAGCCTATGAATTCCGCACCACCTGCGTCCGCCCCCTGGTCAGCGACAGCATCATAAAGACAATCGCCAAGACCGTCCACGGGGCAAGGCGCTACGTGCTGCAGCGGTTTCATCCTGCCGAGGTACTTCATCCCGAGTTCTTTGACGGAAAAAACCCCGTATTTGGGGACGCAGACCTTTTCCGCTTTCAGGCCCTGGCCGCCCCCTGGGTCGAGGAGTGCCTCGTTCGATAGCCCTTTTGTTACGCTGCTCTTATCGAACGTGCTTTGACAAAAGCACCATCAATCCGGCTGTTGCTTTCATATATCCTTGTGCCCATCCAGAAACGCTTTTTGGGCACTGGGAAGTTTCCAATTCGGAAATGAGGATTTTTTGTCAAGATCAAGGAAATCAAGAGGTTGCGCGGAGGCGTACTGAAGTACGCCGCACAAGTAACCTCGCAGATTGACGCCGAGATTGGCAAAAAAGACCATTTCTGGATGGAAACTAGTCAGGATTCGTCTTGCTTTTCTTCGGAGGCGCCATGGCCGAGGGTTCGGGCAGCAAGACCGACTCGATCCGGTGTTTGCTGCGGTAACCGGCCACCATGGCCGTTAGTTCCGCCCCGTATCTCGCGGCCAGGCGCTTGCCGATGCCCTTGATTTTCTTCAGGGCGGCAATGGTCTCGGGCAGGTGGACCGCGATCTGCACCAGTGTCTTCTGGTGCAGGACCTGGTAATGGGCAAGCCCTTCATCGGCGGCCTTGCGCTTGCGCCATTCCCTCAGGTTCTCGAACAGTTCGGGGTGGCCGACGTCCGCTTCGGAGTATATGGGGGTTGCGGCTTTGGGCCTGGCCTGTGCGGCCTCCATGGCCGCCACTGAAAGGGCCCGGACATACTGCTCCGGGGAAAAACCGTCCCGGCAGGACAGGACCCCGGCCAGCTTCACCGCGGTCTCCTCTCTCAGTTGTTTTACGACGTCGCGGATCTGCTTGCGAATCTCCTTGCTGTCCGTCTCCATGGCGAAATCCTCAAGCCATGGTGACAGGATGGCAGCGAATTTTTCCTCAAAATAGGCCGTTGCCTTGGCCAGCCTTTCCAGGACGGCGGGATCGGCGGCCGGCTGGTCCGCGTCGGTGAACATCCCTTGCAACTGACGCTTGAACTTTTCGCCGATCTCGCAGATTTCCGTGGTTGCCTGTTGCCGGACAACGTCGATATCACCACCCCCCGAGATCTGAATCACCTTGGCGTTCATGCGTAGAAGAGCCGCCAGGCGGCCGAGCAGGCGACGCAACCTCTCAAAACTGAAACACTCCAGCAGGAGATGCTGTTGGTAGCGGCTTTTTGCAGCCTCCAGCCTCTCCGGCGAGGGCGGATTGTTCACGGCCTCGGTCACGAAGCGCCGGACTGTGTGATCGGTTTTTACGGCAATGGGGGTGACCGGCGAGCTGAGTACCATGCCCTCGAAGGTGCGGCAACGGCTCAAGGCCACATAGACCTGGCCGAAAGCAAAGGCGGCCTGGGCGTCGATGACCGCCTTGTCGAACGTGAGTCCCTGGCTCTTGTGGATGGTGATGGCCCACGCCGGTTTAAGGGGGTACTGGGTGAATGTTCCGATGACCTTTTGTGAGATCTCTGCGGTATCCGGATCGACGTTGTATTCGATGTTTTCCCAGGTGGCTTTCTCCACCGTGATTTTGTCCGAATCCTCCGGACAGCGGACCTCGATGGTATCGCCCGACATCCTGGTGATCTTGCCGATTTTGCCATTGAAATAGGACTTCTCGGGCGACATGTCATTGCGTATGAACATCACCTGGGCCCCTGTTTTGAGTTCCAGGACAGCAGCGGTGGGATAGGCGTGTTCGGGGAAATCACCGTCCAGTGCGGCATCGAAACAACGGCTTTTCCCCGGCAGGCTCTTCAGCCGGGCGTCGTTTATGGCGTCGGCGCTTCTGTTGTGGGTGCACAGGATGATGTAGCCCTTATCGTCCCCGGGCGAAAAATCAGGGATGTGGCGGGCGTTGATTTGCTCGAGGGTGGGCGGGTCGAGCCTGTTGTCGCGGACACGGTTGAGCAGTTCAATGAAGCGTTGATCCGACTGGCGGTAGATGTGCTTAAGCTCGACGGGAATCAGTTCGGTCCGGCCGAGGGCCTTGCTGCTGAAGAAATAGGGTGAATCGTAGTAGTTCTGCAAAATCCGCAACTCTTCTTTCTTGACCACCGGCGAGAGCTGGTGCAGATCTCCGATCATCAGGAGCTGCACACCACCGAAAGGCGTATCGGAGCGTCGGTAGCGGCGCAAAATGCTGTCCACGCCGTCGAGCAGGTCAGCCCGCACCATGCTGATCTCATCAATGACCAGCAGGTCGAGGCTCCTGATGATATTTATTTTCTCCCTGCGGATCCTGTGCCGGCCGGCATGTGCTTCGCTGCCGGGGACGAACGGCCCGAAAGGCATCTGGAAAAAGGAGTGGAGGGTTACGCCCCCGGCATTGATGGCGGCCACGCCGGTCGGGGCCGTAACCACCAGGCGCTTGTCGGTCTTTTGCCTTATGGCATGCAGAAAGGTTGTCTTGCCGGTGCCGGCCTTGCCCGTCAGAAAGATATTGCAGGCGGTATGCCGGACAAATTCTTCCGCCAAATCAAGCTGGGGATTGAGGATGGTCATCAGATATCCGCCTGTCGGGGCAACTCGACTCGTCCTTAAGGACTCCTTCCGTAAAGAGCCATACCGCTTACAAGCCTGACAGCTCCTGGTCTTTCGGCCAACTGATCCGCCATCCAAGAGTGACGCGCGCCTCTTCCCCCGCTGCAAGCGGCATGCTCCAACGCAAAAGGCCTTTTACGTCGTCGACATCCTGCTCGTAGCCCCTTGTCGTATGGTCTTTCAAAACCTCGACCTTGATGCGGTCGTGACGGGCCGCCGGCGATGTTTCCAGAACAACAACGTCCACCGCCTTCGGGCCCTGGTTCATGATCACCGTGGCCATGTGCCGCTCCAGTTGATTCTCGCGGGACAAAAGGGTCGGGTCGCTGTGCATGTCTTTCAGGACACTGCGTGTCACGGCAATCCGGTCGTCAATACCAAAACCGATGTCCTGGGCCTGACCGGGCCGCAGCAGGGGCAGTTGGAGCCGGCCGACATAAGCGCCGTCACGAAACAGGCCGGCCGCACCCGGCAGCAGGGGAGCCTCTCCTTTCAAGACCGCACGGCTGACCACAAAGGCCTCGTTGCTGACTTGGGGCTTGATCTGAATCTGCATCCGGTTGTCGGTTTCAAAAGCGCCGCACATCAGCTTGCTTTCTGTTCCGTCAGCCTTCACGCTGACCCGGCCGGGAATGACATATTCGGTGACAAAGCCGCCGGTGCGGATTTCAGCCCCGACAAACTCGGCTTCCTCCCTGCCCAAGGCTCCTTCTCCGGCCGTTTCAGTCGCATCCAAGGCACGTTGCGGTGCTGCTTTTTTGGCCATTTCACTCATCACTACACGTCCGCGTCGGGCCGGATCGTACAGGTCGACCCAGAGAGGTTTCAGATCAGGCAGACCCGCGCCGCGATGCGGCTGCGCGGTGGACAGCACCAATTGGACGTCAATCCAGTCCTCGCCCGTGTTCTGTCGCACAGACCCATATTGCACAAGGGACAACTCCCCGGTCTCAGTGTCCAGCCGGGCATCGTACACCGGTCGCCAGGAAACACCCGGGACCTGATACTGGAGACGTACGCTCAAGCGTGTGGGCTCATCGGCCTCCAGGGGCAGTTGAACGGAATAGCTGTTGCGGAGGCCGGTTTGCAGCTGTGAAAGCTCCGTCTCGAGTGATTTCAGCTTGCGGTCAAGGTCGCGCAGTTCGAGCTGGTGAGCAAGATCAGCCTTGAGTATGTCCTTAAGGGAGCTCCCGATAACTTCCGCCGCCTGATTCCATTCGCCGGGGTTGAGGCGGAGCTCCACAATTTCTTCGTCCACGCGCCGGCCGGCCTGTTGCCCGATATTCTCTATGAATTGTCGTTGTGCAGCCAGACCCTTCCGTTCCGCCTCCACCCCTTTGCGTTGATCCTGCAACTGCTCGATCCGGGCGACCAGCTCCTGCTCCCGCGGTGCGATGAGCTCGGTTTGTGTCTCCAGCCTGTGCGTCAGGGCGCTGAACCTGACCTTGGCCTCACTCTCACCCTCGGTCCGCAAGGAATCGGTCAGCAAATTTGCGGGCAGTCCCTGAAACACAATGACGCTTGCTCCTGCGGGGAGATCCACCACGGCCTCACGCGTCAGGGTAGCCCGGTTCGGGTATATGGTTGCCCCAATGAGCCTGCTTTGCGCGACAATTTCCCCGGCCTCCGCATGGAACGGAAAACCCGCCGCCGCGAATACTATGAGCCCTGATAGAAAACCTATAAGGATTGTTCGAAAATAAGGGCGGTTATGCATGGATTGCTCCTTAGTAGGGAAAGGGTGGAAATAGACCGGAATCGGTTTACGCCTGAATTCACACCGGTAGCGTTTGGGGTCCCTGTGGAGATGAGCAGCTGCCGTAATGTGGATTTCCTCCTCCTCTCGCACGTAGAGAAGAGCATATGGAAAGCCCTTCAGGATGCATCGTATCGTTTGTTTGCCTGTTTTCTGCCATGCCTCGGGCATTAACAATATCCGTTCTATGCTAGCGGCTATCTCCTGAAAGAAACGATAACCCAAACCAGGCAACTGATGGTCGTAGTACTTCACGGCCTCATCCAGTTCAAAAGCAGCTGGAGATATGAACCTGGCCTTCAACGCCCGTACTTCTTTCTAAAACCTACAGCCAGGAGCTCCCCTCGCTTGTAAGCTTCATAGCGAGCCTCTGATTCCGCAATCCAGCTTTTCTATATTTCCGGATCCGTCTTATCAAGGCTGTACAGGATAGCCTCCACCAAGCGGACCCTTTCTTTCGCATCGAGAACTACGGCTTTCTTCGCCAGTTCCTCTACGGATTCCATAAAACCCAAAACATGCACCTTCAACCCTTCCCAACCAGCGTCCTCCTCAAGACCCCAGTCAGCATAAGAGTCAGCACGCGCCTTCCGTACAGAATCAAGTTCAGGTGTGATTTTCTAAGTATCATGTGTGCATTGCAAGTTCTTGTCAAGTGATAGGGAAAAAGTCTGAAAAATCTTTGAGGGGGGATGATTATGCCGGGGGGATAGGAGTCCCTCGAAGGGTTTTGCATTTTCCGCCTGACCAGAATTCCATTTTGGTGTCAACAAGAATGGCGCACAGTCTTGGTCTGTTCAGCCTGTTTTCGGCAATTAAAGGGACCTACATCACACTAAATTCAATGGGAGTTCTTGCACATGTTTTGACAAAAAGGGCGCAGATGACAAACGTTTTGGTTGGACAGGAGTTGGATAAAACGCCATAAACAAAAAAGGCCCTTCCGAAGAAGGGCCTTAACTCATTCACGAGACAATGAGCATGGTTCAACGGTACTCCCATTTGAGCCCTGGAACCCTGAGAGAGGCGGTATCCAGGCTGAACGGGAGCCTGAGGCCCAAGCAGAAGGCTGAGGTCGTGCATTTGGATGAATAGGAACCGATTCCCTCTTGCCTACATCCCAATAAAAGGTATAATAGATCATGTGGCAAGAGAGCTTATCCAGAGAGGCCCGCAAGGCTATAACGACCCTGCCCCGCGTTGCACAGGAAAGGACGTTTGCTCTTATCAAAGAGCTTGAAACCATGGGGCCGGTCAGGGGGGACTGGCCCAATTATGGAAAGCTGACGGGTGAAAAGCATCATTGTCACATCAAGAAGGGGAAGCCCACCTACGTCATGGTGTGGGCGATCATCGAGCATAAGACCATAGAGGTGATCTATGTTGGAACACACGAACGAGCCCCTTACTGACATTTATGTCATGGGGCCTGCAAAAAAGAAGGCTAAGGCTCTCCGCGCCCTTCATAATCTTGGGTTCACTGAGAAGAAAGAGCTCTCGTCCTGGAGGGATGCTTTCCCACCTGAAATCAGGGAGAACGAAGGCGGCATCTACCTGAAGGTCACAAGGGAGAGGAGAGGACTCACGCAGACCGGTCTTTCCGGGATGACCGGCATTCCTCAGCCCCACCTCTCGGAGATTGAACGAGGCAAGAGGCCTATTGGTAAGCGGTTGGCCCGGGAGCTTGCCAAAGCGCTCGGGGTGGATTACCGGGCCTTCTTGTAACAACAGTTTCCCGGCCTAGGGATGCGCACCCGAAAAGGCGCGACCCTGGCGCCCTGGCCGGGACCAACGGGCCTCACAATCCGCCCGCACATCGCCTGAGCGAAGCGGAACGAGAGCAGCTTCTGAATACGGCCAACAGTGAGGAGTTCCGGGATCTGCCCCCCCCAAACAGATCGTACCTCTGCTTGCGGACCAAGGCGAGTACCTGGCTTCGGGTCTTGAGAGAGGAAAAGATGCTCACTCATCGGGAGCCCTCGAGGCCGCCGAGTGCCACCCGCCCTAAAGGGCACGTGGCCACGGGCCCGAACCAGGTTTGGAGTTGGGATATCACGTACTTGAAGACACCGGTCAAGGGGGTGTTCCTCTTCCTTTATATGATGGTGGATGTCTGGAGCCGCAAGATCGTTGCATTCAGAGTCTTTGATCGTGAACTGCCTGAGCACAGCTCGCAGTTGCTGAGAGAAGCCTGTGTCCGGCTGGGCATCATTGCGTCCTTTTCTCGTCCAAGAGTCAGCGATGACAACCCTTACTCGGAGGCCTTGTTCCGAACCATGAAGTACCGCCCAGAGTACCCGTCACAGCCCTTTGCCTCCCTTGAGGAGGCTCAGGCCTGGGTGGATGGTTTTGTGCTGTGGTACAATACCGAGCAC
>JAWLEX010000165.1:0-5690 GCA_041685835.1 Desulfatiglandales bacterium | reverse complement strand
CCGCGCAACCTCTTGATTTCCTTGATCTTGACAAAAAATCCTCATTTCTGAATTGGAAACTTGCCAGTGCCCAAAAAGCGTTTCTGGATGGGCACTAACTACAAAAATAAAGCGATAAACAGCTTGTAAATAAGCATGGAAAGCATAAGAGTAAAGGGTAGAGTAATGAACCAGGAGGATACTATATTCCTGATCACCCTGAGATCCAGCACCCCCATTCCTCTCATCAACCCCACGCCGATAACCGATCCCACCAGGACATGGGTCGTGGACACCGGCAGGCCGAGCCGCGAACACACAAGGATAGTAGTTGCCGCCCCGAACTCGGCGCTGAACCCCCGAACCGGGGTCATCTCCGTTATTTTTTTCCCGATCGTCTGCATTACCCGTGCGCCGAAGGCCAGGAGGCCCACTCCCACCGCCGCTCCTCCTGAAGCGAGCATCCAGATCGGGACCTCCACCTGCATGGACACGGTCTTGGTCTTTACTACAGCGAAGATAGCGGCAAGCGGGCCCACTGCGTTTGCCACGTCGTTCGCTCCATGGGCGAACGCCACGTAACAGGCCGTTATGATCTGGAGATAGACAAAGATGCACTCCACCTTCTCATTTTCGTCCCCCCGAATCCAGCGGCAACCTTCACCACCGAGCCTGGAGAGCAACACCTTTCCGGCAAACCCTGCGCCCACGGAAGCCGGCAAGGCGATAAGCAGGGCCGTGACAAAACCCAGGTTCAAATGAAGGTTTGCCAGCCCCTTAAAGATCATGGAAAGGATCAGCACCGTAAACACCACGGTCAGCAGCCAGGGCACGTACTTCCTGGTCTGCTCATAGGGATCCTTGGCCAGCTGGATTTTGCGGCGTATGAAAAGAAACACCCCCCCGCCGATCACAGCCCCGACCAACGGCGAGAGCACCCAGCTGATAACGATGGCCACAACCGTCGACCAGCTCACGCCTCCGAATCCCACGGACATGATGCCGAACCCCACCACCGCCCCGACTATAGAGTGGGTGGTGGAAACGGGCATGCCGAAGCGGGTGGCGAGGTGGACCCAGATACCCGCAGCCAGAAGTGCGGCGAACATGCCTAAGAGGAGCTTCTCGGGTGAGTCCGCAAGGAGGTTCGGGTCGATCATCCCCTTGCGGATTGTGTTCGTAACGTGGCCGCCGGCCATGACTGCACCCGTCATATTGGCCAACATGGCGGCCACCACAGCCTGTTTCATGGTCAGGGCACCCGAGCCTACAGAGGTCCCCATGGCGTTCGCCAAGTCGTTGCCGCCTATATTGGCGGCCATGTAAAATCCTACGAGCGCCGCAATCCCCAGGATATAGTATTCCGTTCCTGCCGACAAGAGCTCCAGCATCCGAGTCTTTCTTTCCCTTCCGCTGAAAAAGAGGAATCCCGCCCATCGACCGCCTGTGCTGCGTTTCCCGGTCGGCTGAGGACCGTATGCGAGAAAACACTCGCGCAGGCCTAAACAGCTCCGGCCCACTGGAGCCTTACCATTACTCACCTGTGGAATCAAGCCTGATTGATTCGAAAAAGCCTTTCATCTCGCACGGAGGCGCGGAAACCGCAGGGAAAACATAACACAATTCTAACAAGTTATGCTCACAGCCCCTGCGTGCTCTTTGGTAAAACGGGCGTTTTACAGAAGCATTATCACGCATTGCATTCACTCCCGCCGGGGCTGAACCGCCTTAAATACAGGATCAAACTATTATGAACCACAACATGTTGTGAAGATTTTAACATTGACACACAACTTCCATGTGTGTATTATCCTGCCGAAAAATCAGCTTATTATCATGCAAATTTCTATCAGGCATGTGAAAAGGAGAAAATACGTGAATAATCGCCCATTCGTCCTTTGGCCCTTGTCCGCGCTGCTGGTCCTTCTTCTGGTTATGGGCTCAGGGTGCGTGACACCCGGGCCGCGGAATGACCTGGCGGCCGACACGGCAACCCCGGCGGAAACGCATACCTCCGAGTCCGAAGAAACTCATGGGTCGGCGCCGGAGACCCAAGAGGCCGATCAGCCGGTCGCGCCCACCCGCCTCGACGCCATCGAAGAGCTGGGAGAGGACGAACCCGCCGCGGTTCCGGAAATATCCGGTGATGGGCGGCTCACCAACCAGGAGCTGATCGATTCGGCCATGGAATTCTACCAGGCGTCCACCGATTTCTGGGAACAGGGAGACCTGGAAAACGCCATGGGAGCACTGGACAAGGCCTATTCCCTCATTCTACAGGTGAAACCGAACGCCGACCCCGAACTCCTTCAGCAGAAGGACGACCTCCGTATAACCATATCCCGGCGTGTTGTCGAGGTCTATTCATCCCGGTTCACCGCGGCCGGCGGCAACCACATGGCCATACCCCTGGTCATGAACAAGGAAGTGGAAAAGGCCTTGAACCTCTTCAAGGGTCCTCACCGGAAATTTTTTCTGGAGGCCTATCGCCGGTCCGGAACCTACCGGCCCATGATTGTGGAGGCACTCAAAGAGGCAGGGCTCCCGGAGGAGCTCTCCTGGCTGCCTCTCATCGAGAGCGGGTTCAAGGTGCGCGCCCTGTCCCGCGCCCGCGCCCTGGGCATGTGGCAGTTCATAGCATCCACGGGATACAAGTTCGGGCTCAAGAGAGACCAGTGGATCGACGAGCGTATGGACCCGGAAAAATCCACCATGGCGGCCATTGAATACCTCAAGGAGCTCCACCAGATCTTCGGAGAATGGACGACCGTCCTGGCCGCTTACAACTGCGGGGAGCACAGGGTCCTGAGCCGCATCAAGGCCCAGCAGATCAAGTATTTGGACGACTTCTGGGACCTGTACCAACGACTCCCCAGGGAGACCGCCTTTTACGTGCCCAAGTTCCTGGCCGTACTCCACATCGTCAATGATCCCGAGGCCCACGGCTTTGAACTGCCTGAGGTCTTTCCCCCCAGGGACAAGGATTTTGTGGGCGTCGACAAGCAGATTCACCTCAAGACCGTGGCCCAGCACCTCGAAATGGACTACGGGCTCCTCTGCGAAATGAACCCCGAGCTCCGGCAGTACCTGACCCCGGGCAGCCCATACACCCTCAAGGTTCCGAAGGGCAAAGGAGACACCCTCGTGGCCAAGCTGCGTGATCTCCCCGCCTGGAGCCCGCCGCAGCCCTCTCAAGTGGCCCACAAGGTCCGGAGAGGGGAGACCCTTTCCACTATCGCCCGCCGGTACGGCACCTCGATTCAGGCCATTGCCAGTGTTAACGGGATTCAAAACCGGAACTACCTGAGGGTTGGATCGAACCTCAAGATACCGACCCGGGGAAGCACCTCGGCCGTGGCCGCAGCCTATTCACAAAAAGGCGGCCTTACGGATTACAAGGTCAGGAAGGGAGACTCCCTCTGGAAGATCGCCCAGCGCTTCTCCACCACCACCGGGGCCATACAGTCGGTCAACGGGCTTCGGACCACCAGGCTCCAGATCGGCCAGCCACTCAAGGTGCCGGCGGGCACCAGTTCCGGGACGTCAAAGACCGTTCAGACCTACCGGGTCAAGAAGGGGGACTCCCCCTATCTTATCGCCCTGCGCCACAAAATGGAGCTCTCCGACTTTCTCAAGGTGAACCGCCTCACCCCCAACAGTACCATCTATCCCGGACAGGTCGTGAAGGTCACGGCCCATTAACAACGCTTGTTTGCGGCGTCGCACGAATCCGTTCACCGGCGGGCGGCGCCGCGCCTTTTCCTGCACCGTTGTCTTCAGTGAATCACCGAGTCATGCCAACCAGACGGACTCCAGGTAGGTCCCGTGAAATTCCACCACCATGCGTGGCCGGTTCGTCTCCAGGTCCCATGGAATGAAACAGGCGAGGTTGTCCAGAAGCTCATGTTCTCCCTGCTCGACCCGGGCCTCGGCCGCCTCAAACGCCTGACGCACCGTGGCCT
Organism: Desulfatiglandales bacterium; assembly: GCA_041685835.1. Taxonomy (GTDB): domain Bacteria; phylum Desulfobacterota; class DSM-4660; order Desulfatiglandales; family HGW-15; genus JAIPEI01. The sequence continues at coordinate 1,749 of JAWLEX010000165.1, read as the reverse complement.
GAATGAGCCGGTCGCTGTGAAGCGAGGCATTCACAGCCCTCAGTGAAGATGCGGTCTGAAGTTGTTCAACCGCCTCTTCCCAGTGGACGCCTTCCACCTTGCGGCGAAGCACGTAGCCGTTCCCGCGGTCCCGAACGGCCAGGACCGGCGGGTTGACGAGAAGGCGGGCGTTGCGCGCGCGAACATCCGCGGCCTGGGGACCCAGCCGCTCCAGCAGGACCTTCTCCCTCAAAATCCTATCGAGCTGCCTGGCCTGGACCCGCTCGAAAATATAAGGCACACCCTCCAGGGTCAGCTCCTTGAGCCTCGTAGGGTCGAACCCCATGTCCAGGAAGTCGCCGATGGTGAGGAAATCCCCGGGTGCGGCCCCGCGCGCATCGAGCCACGAGGCCAGGGCCGGCCGCGCATAGTTGGGCATTGCCTCTATGGTCCGGGCCGGGTTCCGCTTCAGCTCCTCGGGAAGCCGCAGCCAGAGGGACTGCTCCCCGAAGACCAGGGCGGGCTTTGATGCGAGTTCCGAAGGGGCGTAGGACTTGGTCTTGAGCGAAAGGACGTTCGGGTCCAGGACGATCTGTTCCAGGGAGTCCCCGCCCGTGTACCCGAGCAGGCCCGCGATACGACGTCGGAAACCTATGAGCTTGGTCACGTACCGGGTGAACATGAAACGCATCAGGGGTGTGATCCGGCCATCATCGAGTTCCCGGTGGAAATATCCCAAAAGGGCGTCGTACAGGTCCCGGAACTCGGCGAGGGTGTGCTTGACCATCTCCTCGTTGTCCCGCATGTCGATTGCAGCCCGCTTGCGGCTCAGGTGGTGTATTACCCGCAGCACCGGCTCCTTGAGATCTCGGTCCCGGAACCTGAGTGGGACAAAGACCATGAAGTTCTCCGTACCCTGGGGCGCGGCGTCCCCCAGGATCGCATCCAGGGGCTCCCAGGCCTGTTTAGTGTAGATATCGTAGGCAGGGTCCTCCGGGGAAATAATGTTGTCCAGGATCCCCAGGGCCGTCTTCTCCTCCAGGAACTGCCGGAAGTACTCGAGCACGAGGCGGCCGAGCCCTTTGCTCCTGAAAGGCGGCGACACCTCCACATACACCAGGTAATAACAGGGTATGGGTTTTCTCAGGTAGAGCATGTTGAGGCGGCCCAGATTCTCTCCGGTCTCCGCATTGATCTCCAGAACGCCGAAGCCGTTATGGGATTTCTCGGGTCTGAGCGGGCTTACCCGGGCCCCTTTGATGGTCCGGTCCACCAGGTGCCATAGATCGCTGAAGAGGTCGGCCACCACGGGGGAACCCTCGACCCCGGAGCGCGCGCCTTCGTCAATGAGCCCGATCAGCCCGAGGCGCTCGTTGAGCCCGAGGCCCGCGGAGCCTGTCCGCTCCGCACCCTTTTCCATTCTGTTGTCGACCGCCCCTGAACCATCAGGCATTTCCGTCCTCCCCACAGGCGATTTACGCCTTGAACGCTCACTAGTTTCCATCCAGAAATGGTCTTTTTTGCCAATCTCAGCGTCAATCTGCGAGGTTGCTTGTGCGGCGTACTTCAGTACGCCTCCGCGCAACCTCTTGATTTCCTTGATCTTGACAAAAAATCCTCATTTCTGAATTGGAAACTTGCCAGTGCCCAAAAAGCGTTTCTGGATGGGCACTCACAAAAAAAAGAGGCGGAGCATGTGCTCCGCCTCTTTCTGCTTTCCCGGTTTTATTGTCGGGCTTTTGCACACACTCAGGCCGTCCGGGTCCTCCC
>JAWLEX010000040.1:17781-25234 GCA_041685835.1 Desulfatiglandales bacterium | reverse complement strand
TTCTTCGGGATCGAAATCGCTATCGGGATCGAAATCGATTTCCTTTAATCCATAGACCCCGGAGTCTTCCTTCACACAGCGGTAGACATCAAGCTTTTCATGTCCAAGTATCATTTTATTCTCTTTCGATCCCGATCCCGATCCCGATCCCGATCCCGATTTCGATTTCGATTTCGATCCCGATCTCGATCCCGATCCCGATCCCGATTATAACAACATCAATACTTCTTGTTTTTTCTGACAGCTTTTCAGGAGTAAAGCCCTAAAGCAAGTCATTCGCCCTTGTAATTCCAAGGGGTTATGTATGGCCTTGCCAGAGCCGGTCGAGCGGGTTTTTGTAAGACCGCCAATTTTAAAAAAATGAGGCAGGGACAAAAGGCCGCAGCGCTCTCGTCCCTGCCTCGATATTGGACTACTCGATTTTGAGAATGTCCCCGTTGACCCACTCCTTGACCATCGGCGCCTCATCGATCTGATTGTGCGTGACCAGGAACTCCGCCAACTTCTGCATGCCCGTTACGAAGGTTCCCGGGTCCACCATAAGTTCATGCTGCTTGTCCAGGCCGTACCAAGTGATGTCCTTAAGGACGGCCATCTGCTCTTCCATGGATAGATTGGTCAGCTTTACCAGGACCTCGGCGCATTCCTCGGGCTTTTCTTTTAGGAGTTCAATCGCCTTGAAGTACCCTTTTACAAAGGCCTTGGTGGTGTTGGGGTAGTTCTCCACGAACTGCTTTCTCACCACCAGGAGATCAGGACCCGGCCCAAGTTCGTACTCCTTGAACAGACTGAACTCGGTGTCGTCCAAAAGAAGATGTGAGTCTTCCATGCTCAGGAGTTTGTTGAACATGGGCGTCCACAGGGCACAAGCGTCCACTTCCCCGGACATAAAGGCGGCGGGCATCTCCGAGACTTTGAGATTGATTAAGGTGACATCCTCCTTGGGATTGAGCCCGTGCTGTTCCAATATGTCCAGTGCCAGCACATGGGCGCTGGAGGCGAAGGTGACGGCCAGTTTTTTGCCTTTAAGGTCCTGGACGGTCTTGATGTCCTTCCTGGCCACGATGCCCTCTACCGTGGCATAGGAATCAGGTGTCCCAAAGGCGTAGAAGTCTTTCAGGCCCGAGGCCATGAGCGCTATTCCCGATATACAGCCAGTGGATGCAAAATCCAGATCTCCTGCCGCCAAAGAGCCCATCCTGCCGGAGGATGCATAAAAACGCTGGAAAAGAACACCCAGTCCTTCCTCCTGAAAAGTTCCCATCTCGATCCCGACCCAGGCAGGATAATGGCCAAGCCAACTGGATCCGCCGTAGACCACGGTGACCCTTTCAGGTTCCCCTGCTGCGCGGGCCCCTGCCGGGAAAGCCGAGAAAACAACCGCTGCCGCCAACAAGAGGGCCGCACAAATCAATAATCCAAACCGATGTTTTTTCATGATAAATCTCCCATTTTTTTGAGGTTTATATGAGCTTTTATTGATATTATATTTAATTAATTTCCATCCATAAAGGGTGTTTTTTGGGAATATCTGCATCAATCCGCTATGCTGCTGAAAGCTCCTTGGCTTTGTCAGCAAAGACCATTTCTGGATGGAAACTAATTAATATTTGAAATATGCTAGGGCACATAGCTTTAAGGTGTCAAGGAATATCCCCCAGACTTTCTGGTTTTTATGACAGTCTTTCAGGAGTAAGGCAGTAAAGGCAGGGGAGAAACCGGCTACTCGACTTCCAGGTGGTGGACATCCAGCATCCGGGTTAGGGCCTGTAACCCGTGGAGGATGCTTTCCGTTTCCTCGATAGAGAGACTGCGTAAGCCGTCCATGATTTTTTGCTGAATCGGTGGAGGAGCGTTTTCAGCCAATCGATTTCCATCCAGGGTCAGTTCAATGGTGATGACGCGACGGTCCGGCGAGCTGCGTGTCCGTTTTGCGAAGCCTTTCTGTTCGAGCCGGTCGATGATACCCGTGACCGTGCTGGGTTTGACAAAGATGTGGCGGGCTATTTGCGAAGAGGACATGGGGCCGTTTTCATACAGCGCGATCAGGCAGTTCAGTTGGGCGGCGCTGATTTGGTGTTTCTTGTTCAATTCTTTGGTGTACATGGACCCGGCCTGCATCAGCCGTCGGATCTGGAAAATGATCTCTCGTATCACCACTTGCTTTTCAGCAGGGAGGGGCGGAGAAACGGGCGGAGGCGGGTGTTCGTTCACGGTTTTCGATTACCCTCCATTGGTCCGGATGTTACAAGTGTTTCCGGGTTATGATAGAATCGTAAAAAGCCCGGAAGCAAGTCATCTGCCCTTTTAATTACAACGGGCCTGACCGTTTGGCACTAACGGTTGTCCAGAGTGGACAGCTTTTCTTCCACGTTGTCACGGATCCAATGGGCATCCCACCACTCGATCGGATTCACATGGGTCCCGTTCACCATTACGCTGAAATGGAGATGATCACCGCCGGCAAGACCGGTGGTCCCGGTGAACCCGATCACATCGCCCCGTTCCACATCCTGCCCACGGGAAACGGACATGGAGCTCAGGTGGCCGTAAAGGGACATGAGTCGCTGGCCGTGGTCCAGGATGACGGTATTCCCGTAAATGCCCAGTCGTTCGGCAAATACCACACGTCCGTGGTTCGCCGCCGGCACAGGGGAGTTGGCCAGGGATGCCAGGTCGACGCCCATGTGATATTTCTCATCTATGGGTTCGCCACTATAGAAATACACCCGGTGGTCTGCATACCGGGCCATGGTCGCCGCGTTGGGCAGCCGCATCCAGACACCCTCCCAGAGCTGTTTCGGCGAGGATTCCTTCTGGATCTTTCTCATGGTTTCGTGATTACGCTCGCGCAGTTCGTTATTGATTTTGAGGTACCTCTCAACGGAGGTGTCTTGTTCGTCAAAGGTAAGGAACGAGAAATAGGGCAGGATCTGTTCAAGGAATTTGTCCGTAATGTTCATGCGATCAGAGCGGAATCTCTTTGCCCTGATCCGGTGGTAAAACGAGGCGACGGTCTGATTACCGGCCTCGTCTTCAGCCCATAGCATGATCTCGGCTTTTGGGTCCATGTCGTGCGGTACGGCGAAATAGCATAAATGAAGCCCGTCCGCGTTTTCCTCATCGACCGGGTGCCCCGGATAATGGTCGCTGTTCACCATGACCCCGCTCTTGTGAGTGTCGGAGGATGCCTGGTAGATCACCAGGCAGGTCCCGCCCTGGTTTACGTAGTGAAGCCGTGTCATGGCGCGTATGGAAGGGGGAATGGTGTCTACGATGAGGTTGTGGATGAGCAGTGTGCGGTTCCCGTCTCCGCCCCCGCGCCTGGAGTGATCAAAGGCCTGGACCTCGAGCACGGCCCGGCCCTGGGCCAGATTGAGGGCAGTTGGGTCGATCTGAAATTCCGCCTCGTGTTTGTATATGCCGTCTTTGTTGAAAAGACCTTCATAGGGAAAGTCCTTCTCGAACACCACCGCCTTGCGCCCGGACTGATCTATGGTCGCTCGCAGGGAACGCAGGCCCCGTTTCTTGTCACCGGCCTCCAGAGTAAAGGTTCGACCTTCGGACAGGAATTCCGGGAGCGGCCGGACCACCAGGCTGGGGTTCTCCCCCTCGAAGACGTACATGACAAACCAGGCGAAAACAGAGGAAAGGGCCATAATCGCAATGACGAAAAGGACAAGCCAGGCCCTTCCTTTCTTCTTCTTCAACATGTCTAGACCTTTCTTGGGGGTCTTACGGCCCCCGGGGCGAATCCGTCCGTGGGCTAAAAGAGGTCCCTTGAAGAACAGGATAGCCGCCCTCTGACAAACAGGAGGCCTTCATAGCAATTCCCGTCCCGGAACGCAATCCATTCCGGTTTCTTGGGAAATAGTTCTTGACCTCGCCAAAAGGCCTTGTTTGCCGGTTTGAGCTCAAAAGGTGTCAAGGTGTTTATCCGCCTCGTATGGGCTCAGCAATTGAGTTCACGCGGGACATGATTTCGTCCGGGTCGAGGGTGGTGAATCGACGATCCTCCATGAGCACCTTGCCGTTCACTACAGCGTGGCGGACATCGGCGCCTGTGGCTGAGTAAACCAGAGTCGAGTAGGGGTTGTAAAGCGGCTGAAGATGAGGTTGATTCACATCCACCACAATGAGGTCAGCCCGCTTGCCCGGCTCCAGGGTCCCGATATCCTCATCGAGCCCCAGCACGGACGCGCCTCCCACAGTAGCCATTCGTAAGGTCGCCTCCGCTCCCAAGTGCGTCGGATCGCCGCCGAAGAGCTTGGCCGCCTTGGCCGCAGTGTCCATTTCCTCTAAGAGGTCCAGATTATTATTGCTGGCGCAGCCGTCCGTCCCCAATCCGACCCGGACCCCCGCATCCAGAAGATCCTGGACCCTGGCCGTGCCGGAGGCCAGTTTCATGTTGCTCTCCGGCACGTGAACCAGGCGCGCACCCCGATCCGCCAGGAGTCTGATTTCGTCTTCGTCAAGATGAATTCCGTGGGCCCCGATAAGGTCGTCCCCCAGGACCCCGATATGGTCCAGGTAGAAGACGGGGCGCTCTTTGGTGCGACTCACAAGTTCCTCCACCTCGGCCGTTGTCTCGCTCAGGTGGGTTTGCAGAGGGACCCCGAATTCCCGGGAGATCTCCATGGCCCCGCGAAGCGTTTTTTCAGAGCAGGTTACGGGGCTGTGGCAGAACAGTCCGGGAGTGACGCGCCGGGATGATCCGGCCCATCGTTCCAGGAAGGAGCGGCCCATGAGGAGGTTTTCTTCAGGGCGCTCGATCCCGGGTGCCGGGAAGTCAATCACCCCCTGGGCCACGAGAGCGCGGAGACCGGACTTCATAAAGGCCTCCATTGCAGCGTCCTGAAAGAAGTATCCGTCCGAGACGCAGGTGGTCCCGGATGCGATCATTTCAAGGCATCCCAGCAGGGTCCCCCAGTAGACGGTCTCGGGGTTGAGAAAACGGGCCTCGGCCGGGAAAATCTTCTCGAAGAGCCACAGGGTGAGGGGAAGGTCGTCGGCGAATCCGCGAAAGAGGGTCATTGCCGTGTGTGTATGCGCGTTTACCAGACCCGGCAGGATAATGCCGTTTCGGGCATCAAGAGTCTTCAACCCGGCGGGACGAATCTCACCCTGGTCCACTGACAGTATACGGCCCGCGCCTATTCGAACGCAACCTTGTTCCACAGGCCTGGAGCCTTCCACCATGGTAAGAATGATCCCGCCTTGAATGATCAGGTCCACTGAAGGTGGGTCAATGGGATCGAATGGTTGAGATTGGGACATGGAAACCTCGTCAAACTCAGGGGCGGCGGTCAGCCGTATTGGATATCCGGGGACAGGAGTAAGGAGCCCCAGGCACGGTTTAGGTCCCGTGCCCCGTATGACCCCTCCCATCCTTTCACAAGACATTATAAGGGCCGGATGAACAGGTCAAGGAAATCAAAATGGCTTGACAAGCCCGGTGGGTATGGTAGCTAACTCTGTCTTCGCTTGCCAGTCGAGTTTCGCTGCGCAATACCGGCTGACGCCCCATTTGGCCCCGCCCGGCGGGCAGGGTTTTAAGGTATGGATACAATGGCAGAAATCGCTCCATTTCGCGGATGGATGTACAATCCGGATAAGTTCGATGAACCTTCAACCCTGGTGGCCCCGCCCTACGACGTGATCTCGTCGGAGGAGCAGGATGCGCTCTACAATGCCTCCCCCTACAACGTGGTTCGACTGATTCTGGGCAAGAAGAAGACCGGCGATTCGGATTGGGATAACCGTTATACGCGTGCGGCGGATACGTTTAAACGTTGGCTGGGAAGCGACGTCCTGGTTCCCTCCGCAGCCCCTGCCATGTATGTGACGTCCATGACATACGATCCAGGAGACGGTTCGGGTCCTAAAATCCGGTGGGGGTTGATTGCACTCGTTCGAATAGAGGACGAGGGCTCTCCGGTCATTCTTCCTCACGAGCGGACCTTTTCCGCTCACAAGGACGATCGACTCAAACTCATGCGGGCTACAGGGGCCCAGCTCAGCCAGATTTTCGCCCTTTATGAGGATCCGAAGAACAAGGTGATGGGGTGTTTTCAAGATGCCCTGGCGCTTCCCCCGGACCTCGCCTTTGAGTGCCTCGACGGCTCCGCACATCGTCTGTGGATCGTTCGTGACCGGAGTGCTTTTTCTGAAGCCGCCGCCGCAATGAAGGCCATGAACCTGTTTATTGCCGACGGCCATCATCGCTACGAAACAGCCAGGAACTATCGCAACATAATGCGGGCCAGGTACGGGCATCGGCCCAGCGACCGCTCTTTTGAGTTCGCAGTGATGTACCTCAGCAATATGACGGATCCCGGTCTTACCGTGCTTCCGGCCCATCGCCTCATCCGTCTTTTGGGGGACGAACCGGAGACAGCCTTTCCACAAGGCGTGGACCGCTGGTTCGAGACATCGCCCATCCCCTGGCCGCTTTCCGAGGCCCATACCCGGACGTCCGAAACCAGAAACCTGATCCAGGAGGCAGGGCGCGACACCGTGGCGTTCGGTTGCTTTCGTCACGGGCACGAAGAAGGATTGGTTTTCCGGCTTCGACCGGGAGCGGAGCGTGAGATGGGTGACGATCTGCATGCCTCCCTCCGCAAGCTGGACGTGCTGGTGCTTTCCCGCCTCGTTTTCCAGAAAACCCTCGGCTATTCGCCGGCGGAACTGGACAATGATAAACGATTTCTATATGAGAGTGATATGAGGCGTGCACTGATCTCCATCGCCCGGGGAGACTGCAACATGGGCTTTATTCTCAATCCCACAAAGATCGAGCATGTCCGGGAAGTCGCTTCGAATCAGCTGGTGATGCCGCGGAAGTCCACCTACTTCCACCCAAAGGTGCTCACAGGTCTTGTGTTCAATCGGATGGACCCCAATGAACACATCCAGGTCCCGTAACAGCACTCCTGTCGAGGCCCACGAGCGTATCGACCCGTTCCTGGACGGACGCCTCAATATCATCCAGTCCCGGTCTGGATACCGGTTCTCCATAGATGCACTGCTGCTCGCGAGTTTCGCCGGAGTTAGGCGTGGTGATCTTGTCGTGGACCTGGGCACGGGTTGCGGCATTATTCCCCTTGTGCTTTTGTGTTCAAGTGAGGCGGGCCGGGTGATCGGCCTTGAGATTCAGGACGGACTGGCGCACCAGGCCTGTCGCAATGCGAGACTCAATGGGCTGGAGACGCGAATGTTCGTGGTTCGAGGGGATCTTCGCAGGCCGCCCCTTCGTGACGGGACCTTCGACCTGATGGTCTCCAATCCCCCTTACAGAAAAGCGAAAAGCGGCAGGATCAATCCGGACCGGGAACGGGCCATCGCGCGGCACGAGATTCAGGCATGCCTGGATGACGTCCTGCAGGCCGCACGGATTCTTCTCAAGAAAAAGGGGCGGCTGGCTGTCATCTACCCGGCGGAGCGATCGAGCGAT
>JAWLEX010000040.1:0-17681 GCA_041685835.1 Desulfatiglandales bacterium | reverse complement strand
GACACCGGCACACTCTCTTCGCTGATTACGAAGGGGAATCTGGGTCGCCCAGCCGGAAGTCGATTCGCTTGACTGCGGGCCTTCCGAGGGCCTCGTTGAGGCGGTCGCGAATGGTCTCGGCGGCGAATTCCAGTTCCTGAAGCCAGATGGGGCCGGAAACCCTGACCCTCAGGCGCCCGTTACGAATCCAGGAAGGCCTGGCATTCCGGGCGATGGCCTGACCCACTATGCCGTCCCAGAGCTGCCAGATGCGATGATCGTCGGGATTGAAGGGCAGGTCCGGATTACTGAAAAAAGATCGCAGGATCTCACCGAGAGAGGTAAGGTCCCCGCCGGGCCGGTCGGCGGGGTCTTCGGAAGTGGTTGGATGCCCGTGTTTACGGGAGTTTCGACGTTTTTTCACCGGGTATTATTCCTTGACGTGTACTGTGATTTTGTTTTAGGTTGGTTTCCATCCGGAAATGGTCTTTTTTGCCAATCTCGGCGTCAATCTGCGAGGTTGACAAAAAATCCTCAATTCTGAATTGGGAACTTGCCAGCGCCCAAAAAGCGTTTCTGGATGGGCACAGGTTAACAAAAAAACGGCATTAATGAAACAAGGGGTTTTTATGGCTTGGGATTGGGAAAAGCTGCAGCAGCAGCAAAAGAGGAATCGGCCTGAAGGACCGCCGCCTCAGCTCGGGGACCTGTTCGAGAAGTTCAAGAAGATGAAAGTCAAGTTCCCCAAGGGTGGGTTCATCATCGCCGTCCTGGTGGTCTTGTACCTGGCCTCCACCATGTTATACACAGTGGCCGTGGATGAGGTGGGCATGGTCCAGCGCTTCGGCAAATTCGTCCGGAAGACGCAGCCCGGCCTCCAGGTAAAGCTCCCGCGGGGGATCGAGAAGGTCACCAAGGTAAAGGTTCGTTACGTATTCAAGGAGGAGTTCGGGTTCAGGACCGCCGAGACCGGTGGCAGCAGCCGGTTCGCCTCGGGCTCGGCCAACCTGAACGAGTCGCTCATGCTGACGGGCGACCTGAACGTGGGAGAGGTACCCTGGATCGTCCAGTACCGGATAACCGATCCGTACAAGTACCTGTATAAGGTCAAGGACGTCAAGGGGACCCTGCGCGACATGTCCGAGGCCACCATGAGGCTTGTTGTCGGGGACCGGAGCATCAACGAGGTGATCAGCAAGCGGGAGGAAATCGCCGACCAGGCGGAAGAAGTCCTTCAGAAGGAGATCGACGACGCCGATACAGGGATAACTATCACTACGGTCGAGTTGAAGAAGACCAATGTGCCCGAACCGGTACAGCCTTCTTTCAACGAGGTCAACCAGGCGATTCAGGATAAAGAGAAGGTCATCTACCAGGCCCGGGAGCAGTACAACAGGATCATTCCCCAGGCACGTGGAAACGCGGAGAAGACGATCAGGACCGCCGAGGGATATGCACTCAAGCGTGTAAACCAGGCCCAGGGTGACGCCCTCCTGTTTCTGGCCCTTTACGAGGAGTATGCCAAGGCCCCGGATATCACGAGGAGGCGTCTCTTTCTCGAGGCGGCCCGGGAGGTGTACCCGAATCTGGGCGACAAGTACATCGTGGATTCTAAACAGACCAATCTCCTTCCGCTGCTCAATCTCGGAAAGGGAGCTGGCATAGTCCAGGGAGGCAGCCGATGAAGACCAAGATACCAATAATTATAGTGGTCCTGGCCCTGATCGGTCTGTTCAGTGCAGCCTTTGTGGTGGACGAGACCGAGCAGGTCGTTGTGACCCAGTTCGGCAGGGTTGTGGGAGAGCCCGTCACGGACCCGGGTCTTAATTTCAAGATCCCGTTTATTCAGGAAGCGAACTACTTTCCCAAGAACCTGCTCGACTGGGACGGGGAGTCCGGACAGATCCCGACCCTTGGGAAGACCTTTATTTACGTGGATACGTTCGCGCGTTGGCGGATTACAGATCCGCTGCTCTTCTTCCAGACTGTGAGCAACATTACGGGCGCTTTGGGAAGGCTTGACGACATCATCGACTCGGCCGTACGGAACCTGATCACCTCCTATCCGCTGATAGAGACCGTCCGGATGACGGACAGGGAACTGGACACCTTCCAGATGCAGGGGGAGGAACTCCAGGATGAGAGGAAGCTCAGCGGGGTGCAGGCGGGGCGGCAGATGATAACCAGGACTATCCAGGCCCAGGCCCGGCCCAAGCTGGAGGAGTTCGGAATTGAGCTGGTGGATGTCAAGATCAAGCGGCTCAACTACATCGAGGAGGTCCGCAGGGCGGTGTACCAGCGGATGATCGCCGAGCGGAAGCAGATGGCGGAGAAATTCCGTTCCGAGGGTCAGGGTGAGGCGAGGGAGATCGAGGGTGACGCTGAAAAGGAACTCAACCGGATCGAGTCCGAGGCCTACAGGACCGCCCAGGAGATAAAGGGAAAGGCCGACGCTGAAGCCGCGGCCGTTTACACCGATGCCTATGGTAGAGACCCGGAGTTTTATTCCTTTATGCGGAGCCTGGAGATCTACCGCGAGACCATGGACGAAAAGAGCACCCTGGTGCTTTCCACGGACTCGGAATTCCTGCGCTACCTGAAAGACTACGAGGTCAAGAAGCCGGAAGAGCGAGACACCGAACCGGCTGCGCCGTTTGCGATGGATCGCTGATCCTGAAACAAGGAGGACCCCATGGTACGGACGGAGATCCAGCTTTTTCTCTTGAACGCACCGGGAGAACTGGGGAAGCTGGCCGGCCTGTTTTCAGATGCCGGCGTCAATATCGACGCCTTGACGATCCAGGACGCTTCGGACTATGTCAAGGAGCTCTTCAAGGCGAGGGGAAAGTCCCTGAAGCGCATTGCACCGGCCGCCAGCTACGGGTCCATGCAAAAGGATTCGGCCGCTTACGCCCTGATAAGGATGCTCGTCAGCGACACGGACAGGGCCATGGACCTTCTCTCCGGCAAGGGGTATCTTTTCGACATCATGCCTGTAATCGCTATAGCCATTGACAACCGCCCGGGCATGCTGGCCGAAATGGCCCGGAAGTTCGGGGAGGAGGGCATCAACATCAACTACGTTTACGGCTCGGCCGTTCCCGGAGAGGGCAGGGCCCTGTTCGTGTTTTCCCCGGAGGACATCGACCTGGCCGCCAGGATCTTTCGAGAAGAGGGCGACGACACGCCCCTCTGAGCAGAGCCCGCAAGCTGGTCATGGTCATTCATCAGCCGGATCAAGGGCCTGTATGTTGAGCTGAACGCTCTCCATCCCCTTCCACCGGTTGATTCGCGGGTGATAAACCGCGTCTATTCTTGATCCTGCCAGGGGGTGACGGCCGGCCTGGCCGAAGCCGATTGCCTCCATTTCCCTTCCTTCATCCGCCACCAGCAGTTTCAGGTGCCGGTCCCCGACAACCCGGGACTCGATAACGTCTAATCCGGTGCCCAGGAAACGGGGTTCGGGATTTCCTGAGCCGAAAGGCCCCAGACAATAGATCTCATCGATCAGATCACGCGTGACGAGGCCGGGCGGCAGTTCAGCTTCCACGTGCAGGACGGGATGGAGATCCGATTCGGTCAGCTCTTCCTGTGCAACGGCCTCCAGTCCATCGCGAAGCCGGTCCAGGTGCCGTGTCTCCAGGCTCAGGCCTACGGCCTGGCGATGCCCGCCGAACCTGGTGAACAGGGGTTCGAGTCTTTGCAGCGCCCGGTGAAGATCGAATCCCTCGATGCTCCGGCCCGACCCCGAAGCCAGGCCGTCCCTGACATCGAGGACGAGGACCGGCCGGTGGTGAAGGGCGGCGATGCGGGAGGCCACAATACCCAGCACCCCCTGATGCCAGCCGTTCCCTTGAATTACCAGGGTTCTCCTGCCCTCCGGGACGGCCGGGTCCGGCAGCTCGGATTCTATCTGGCCCAGGACACGCTTTTCCAGTTCCTGTCGCCGATCGTTCATGAACTGGAGCCGTTCGGCCAGGTCCCGCGCCTCCGTGGGGTCGGATGTGAGCAGGGTCTCGAGGCCGATGCGCGCTTTGCCGAGGCGACCGGCGGCGTTGATGCGGGGCGCCAGCCGAAAGGCCACATCCTCGACGGAGACCCGGTCCGGCTTGATCCCGGCGCGCTCCTGCAACGCCAGCAAGCCGGGCCACGTGCTGGTTGCCATGGCCTTCATACCGGCGGTCACCAGGCGCCGGTTCTCATCCAGCAGCGGGACCATGTCGGCCACTGTTCCCAGTGCCACCAGGTCCAGGTACTCTCTCAGGTCCGGCTCGCCTCGAAACCGAAACCAGCCGGCCTTTCTCAATGCCGCGCGGACCGCCACAGCCAGAAAAAACGCCACGCCCACACCGGCAAGACCGCGGAAGGGGAAGGTGCAATCCGGGCGTTTGGGATTGAGCACAGGGCAGAGCGGTTGGAAGTTTTCATCCGCCCGATGGTGATCGGTGATTACCACCTCGAGGCCGCTACTCATGGCCAGTTCCACTTCCTCTCGATCATTCGTGCCGCAGTCCACTGTGACAAGGAGCCCTCGGCGGCTGCCTGCGATGGCCTGGACGGCCCGGCGGTTCAGGCCGTATCCTTCGTCGAACCGGTCGGGGATGTAGGAAGAAACCGACACGGCGAGATCTTTGAAAAAACGCACGAGCAGGGCCGTGGAGGTAATCCCGTCAGCGTCATAGTCGCCGTATACCGTAATGGGCCTACCCCTGCGGGCCGCCCATATGACCCTGTCCACGGCTGCACCCATGTCCTTGAACATGCCCGGGTGGGTCAAACCGGAGAGGGAAGGGGAAAGGAAGCCGGTCGCGGCCTCGGCCGTGGTTATCCCCCGGTTGAGGAGAAGCCGGGCCTGCAAGAGGGAAATCCCGGCCTCGCCGGCGAGGATGGAGGCCTTCGGGGAGGGCGGGCTGACGATCCAGGCTGTTTTCGGCGTCTGCACGTATCGAAATCATCCGTGGGAGCGTGTGCCGGTCATAATGGATTCGATGATGTCCACGTCTTCGGGTGTGTCCACCTCGGGGGAGTCGTGGGCGGTCTCAACGACACGGATCGAATACCCGTGTTCCAGGGCTCGAAGCTGCTCCAGTTTTTCGGCGATTTCCAGGCGGCCCTGAGGAAGCCGGGTGAATGTTCTCAGAAAAGCGGCACGGTAAGCGTACAGGCCGAGGTGTTTGAAATGCACATGGTCATCCTTCCCGGCGTCCCGGTAGAATGGGATTGGATGCCGTGAGAAATAGAGGGCCAGGCCGCGGGCGTCGGTCACCACTTTGACGTGGTTCGGGTTGGTTGTTTCCCGCGGGTCGCGGATTCGAATCATGAGCGTGCACATGGGAAGTGATTCGTCGCGGAGAAGTGGGAGGATCATCTTGGCCAGGGCTTCAGGAGGCACCAGGGGCTGGTCACCCTGCACGTTGACAACGATATCCTTGTCGTCGAGCCCGAGTATTTCCGCGGCCTCGGCGATCCGGTCCGTTCCAGAGGCGTGGGAACTCAGGGTCATGACCGCCTTTCCATCGAAGCCCTTTACGCACGCAAATATACGTTCGTCGTCCGTGGCCGCAACCACCTCGGAAAGTTCTCCGCACGCGGCTGTCTTGCGATAGACGTGTTCCACCATGGGCCGCCCTGAAATCAGGGCCAGGGGCTTGCCCGGGAAGCGGCTCGAGCCGAAGCGTACGGGTATGATCGCCACAATGCGCATGGACTGGATCCCACAGGCGTTGCCGATTTCCGCGCAAAGGGAGTTATGAGGCGGGGCTCGGCAACCCCTTTTCTTTAAGGAGACTCGTAGTAGGCGGCGCAGGCCGTGTCGGACTCCCAGGCCGTCACGCGGCTTATCCTGACGCCGTCGCTGTCGAGCTCCTTGGAAAGCGATTCAAAGATGTGCCGTGCAATGTTTTCCGAGGACGGGTTGATCCGGTGGAAAGGTTCAACCTCGTTGAGCAATTTGTGATCCAGCTTCTCGAGCACACGGTTTGCGGCGGCCTTGACGTCGTGGAAGTCGATGAGGAGTCCGTCGTCTCCCAGGGTCTCACCCCTGACAAAGACCTCCACTTTCCAGTTGTGCCCGTGCATATGCTCGCATTTGCCGCCGAACTCACGCAACTGATGCGCCGCTGCAAATTGGGAAAGGATTTTCAGTTCATACATTGATCAGTCCCGGCTTTCACCAACTTCTTCTTCCGTGTCGGCAAGGGATTCGCCGGCCGGGCCGAAGCGTTTGCCGCACTCGGTGCAGCGGCCGTTTTCGATGATCCCGGTGCATGTGCCGTCAGGACAGAGAACACGGTTATCAAAATCCGGCCCTTCAGTGTCATCTTCGAAAGAGTCATCTTTGAAAGTGTCCTCTTCGAAGGAATCGGGCTCGCTTTCTCCATCGAGGCGCATTCCACAGAAAAGGCAATAAACGCTGTTTCCCGGGATTTCCTCGTTGCAGGCGGGGCATGTGATCGACGGGAGCTTTTCTTTACAGTGGGGACATTCCATGGCGGCCCTCAACTCTTTTTGGAAGTTACGGTCTGAAAGCCCGTGATTTGTTGTTTGACCTTGGTACTTTTGCACTTGGGACATCGAAACTTGGTCTTTTCGTATTCCGCAATGCTCAAGGTCCGGGTAAACTTCTTATTGCACTTCTCACACTTGAAATCGTACGTAGGCATGTCTCGGCCCCCTGCGGTAAAGGTGGTCTTGTTGAACCTCTCGGTTCCGCTTTTTCCGGTTTCGGGGCTCGGTCATTTACGAGCCGCATCAAAGGAAACCGGTCGTTTTTCATGCCTCCTGAAAGAGGCCCGGCGCCCCGGTACGCGAGGGGCGATGAAAGACAATCATAGCTATTCTCATGGGTTTGTCAATACGGGAACAGGGCCGCTCTGGGAGGTGGGGGTGAAACAAACTCACTCTTGCAGCCAGGCCGGCATGGCCTCTATCTGCCGCCGGTTCTTGACCACGGTGAACGGGTGTGGTTTGCGGTTCCAAGGCTGATCGAAGATGATGGGGCTGATGCGAAGGGGATCGAGCCGGAATCCCGTCGGGCCGTGTCGACGAACGTGCGGAAGGTGTCGGCGAACACGCCGTCCACGTCGAAAGCCATTTCCCGGGGGGGAGTTCTCAATCGGTCGACTGCAGGTCGAACCGCTGCTCCAGAATGTTTTGTCCCCACTGAAATACCTCGTGTTCCCGGGAAAGGCGGAACCCGGCCTGCTCGTATAGCGACCGGGCCTCGTCCAGCCCATGGAATGTCCAGAGAAAGACCGGGTCGCGTCCGGCCGCTTTGGAGAAAGCCACAGCCTCTTGAAGGAGGGTGCCTCCGATTCCCCGCTTCCGAAAGGGAGGGGCCACGATGAACCACCTGAGCCGGGCCCCCTCGTTTTCCGGCTGTGATCCGTCCACGGCAATGGAGCCGGCCAGGACATCTCCGGCCCATGCAAGCTCGAGGAAGTCCAGGGACGGGTCGAACCGGCTCATGAATTCCGCAAGATCAGCGGCAACCTGGATCTCGAAGGACAGGTCCAGGCCCCATGCCTCGTTATAATAAGCTGCATGGCAAGCCGTGATAAGCCCGATTGCGCCGGGGGCATAGCCTGTGTAATGGATTTTTGGGCCTGCCTTGTCCATGATTTTCCGCGGGGGCCTCTTTGGCCCTTGGAAAGGGACGGTGTCGGTGACGGTGACGGTGAAGAGGGCCGTGCCCGTGGCTCGTGGGCCCCTCAACACCTTAACACCTGTTACGTTTTTGGCTCAACAGCTTATTTTAGAGCTTTCCTTCCTCACGAGCCTTCTTGATGGCCATGTATACCCGTTCAGGGGTAAGGGGGAGTTCACGGATCTGAACGCCGACGGCATCCGACACGGCATTGAGGATCGCGGGGATGGTGGGCATGATCGCTCCCTCTCCCACCTCTTTGGCGCCAAAGGGTCCGTTTGGTTCGTCACTCTCAACAATGATTGTGTCTACGTTGGGCATGTCAAGGGCCGTAGGGATCTTGTACTCAGCCAGGTTGGCGTTCAGGATACGCCCCTTATCATCGAACTTGACCTCTTCGAAAAGGGCTTCCCCCAGGCCCATGGAGAGCGAACCCTGCATCTGCCCCTCCACAGAGGTGACGTTTATGGCAAGGCCGCAGTCATGGGCATCGGTCATTTTCTCCACCGTGACCTTGCCTGTTTCCATATCCACGCTCACCTCGACCACCTGGGCGCTGGGACCGTACGCGGGCGAGGTCCCCACGGTTGCGCCCTTGAACCTGCCTCCCAGTTCGCCGGGTTTGTACTTGCCGGTCCCAACGATGGTCCCCTTCTCCAGGTAGGCTATGCGGGCGGCCTCCTTGAACGTCAGGGCCTCATCCTCCGGGGGGTTGTCAAGAAAGCCCCGGTGTTCCTTTATATAGCGTGTCCGGAGTGCGGAGAAATCCGGCGTATTGCCGCTGAAGACTATGTGCCCGTCCTTCACTTCAAGTTCCTCGAAAGGCATCTTCAAGGCGTCGGCAAGGACTTCCAGGACCTGGCGCTTGACATTTTCGGCCGCCTGCTTGGTTGCATGGCCGGTCATGAGAGTCTGGCGGCTGGAGTACGCCCCCAGGTCCACACTGTATTCAGTGTCACCCGAGCTGACGCGGATATGATCCAGGGGAACCCCCAGGGACTCTGCGGCGATCATGGCCATGGCGGTGTCCGAACCCTGCCCTATCTCGGCTGATCCGGTCAGCAGGTGAGCCGTCCCGCCATCTTCGCTCAACTTGATGACCACGGTTGAGTGGGCGGTGTCGGAGCGGTAGATGGGGTATCCGGCACCTGATACGAAAAAGCCGCAGGCCATGCCCACGCCCCGGCCCTTGGGCATTTTTCCACGCTTTTCTTTCCAGCCCGACCCCTCGGCGACCGCCTGGATGCATTCCTTCATGCCGAAGCTGCTGACGTTGAGGTCGTTGCAGGTAATGTCTCCGGCGCCCATGGCGTTCTTGAGACGGAACTCCACCGGGTCGATCCCGAGTTCATCCGCAATCAAGTCGAGCTGCTGCTCCCATGCGGCCCGGGCGGCAACGCCGCCGTGCCCGCGTTGCGCCCCGCAGGCGGGCTTGTTGGTATAGACGCGCCAGCCGTCGTACTTCATGTTGGGGAGCCGGTACGGGGCGCCCAGCAGGGAGCCGGCATAGTAGACCGTGGCGATGCCGAAGCTGGTGTAGGCCCCGCCCTCCAGGTAGCACTCGTTCACCAGGGCCATGAGGGATCCGTCCTTTTTCACGCCCGTGGTGAGGGTGTGTTTGAACTGATGGCGCGCCCTGGAGAAGAGAAATACCTGTTCCCGCACATAGTTCATCTTGACCGGCTTGCCCGTCTTCATGGACAGGAGGCAGGAGGCCAGCTCCATGGGGTTGGTCCCGGCCTTGGGCCCGAAACCGCCGCCCACGTAAGGCTTGACCACCCGCACCTTGCCGACGGGTAGTCCCAGGACCATGGCCACAATCCTCTGGACATAGTGCGGGACCTGGGTGGACGTGTGAAGGGTCAGGAACCCGTTCAGGTCGTAATCCGCGATTACGCCGTTGGGCTCCAGGAATGCCCCGTCCTGGCGCTTGTTGAGGAAGGTGTCCGTACGGATCAGGTCGCACTCCTTGAAGGCCGCTTCCACGTCTCCGAACTCCTGGTGCACCTCCGAGCAGATGTTGCCTGCGTACTTGTCATGCAATCGGGGTGCCCCTTCGGCCAGGGCCTCCTCCAGTGAAAGGACCGCAGGCAGTTCTTCATAGTCCACCTTGATGAGGGACACGGCCTCCTGGGCCGTTTCAAGGTCCACGGCCGCCACGGCCGCCACCTCGTCGCCCACATAGCGGACCCGGTCGTGACAGAATACCGTCTCGTCATACCGTGCAGGGCTGACGCCGTAATGGACCAGGCCGGCGTCCCCGGCGGTTACCACGGACTTGACTCCGGGCAGCTTGACTGCCGCGGAGGTGTCTA
Source organism: Desulfatiglandales bacterium (assembly GCA_041685835.1). Lineage (GTDB taxonomy): Bacteria > Desulfobacterota > DSM-4660 > Desulfatiglandales > HGW-15 > JAIPEI01. Next base: position 7,742 of record JAWLEX010000040.1, on the reverse strand, counting down.
TGTTGAGGATCCTGCCGTGCGCTATGGGGCTCTGAAGGAGGGCCCCGTAGAGCATGCCCGGCAGGGAAAGGTCGTCAATGTATTTGGCGCGGCCCGTGGCCTTGTCCGGGGCATCCAGCCTGGGGGCTCTTCGATTGATAACGCTGTAGGAAGCCATATGCTCCTCCTTATTGTTCGCCGGGCCCATGGGGCCTTCGACGTGGTTGCCGGTCACCCTAGATGTACATTACCCCATGTTCTCGCCTGCCGCCCGGATCGCCTCTACGATCTTCTGGTACCCCGTGCACCGGCAGAGATTGCCCGATATAGCGGTGCGGACCTCCATCTCATCAGGAGAAGGGTTTTGTTCGAGAAGGCTCTTGCCGCTCAGGATCATGCCGGAGGTGCAGAACCCGCACTGGACGGCCCCGTGCTCCACGAAAGCCGCCTGTATGGGGTGGAGCCCATCGTCCGTCTCCACCCCCTCAATGGTGGTCACGGCTTTACCGTCCGCCTGGACCGCCAGGACGAGGCATGAGTTTACCGGCCGGCCGTCCAGAAGGACCGTGCAGGATCCGCAGTCGCCCACCTCGCAGCCTTTCTTGGTGCCGGTGAGGCCGAGGTCCATGCGAAGCATGTCAGCCAGGGTCCGGTTGGCTGGTACCGCAATTTCCACCTCCTGATCGTTGATTTTCAAGCTTATGAGTCGCTTCATTTTATTCTCCCAAGGGTAACAGTTGGTTTCCGTTGGAAAAGGGCCTTGCTGCCGGCCGCGGAAACGCCGGGTTGTTCGAAAAGAAACATTGCTTCACCACGAAGGACACGAAGATCACGAAGAGGTCGAAAATCAAAAAACGTAAATTTTAAGCACAACGCTAGGCGCGAGCCCGCTCAAGGGCGGTCTCCAGCACCCTGCGCGTGAGGACGATCACCATGTCGCGCCGGTAGTCCGCCGATGCGCGGAAGTCGTCTATGGGCCTGGCGTCCCGGGCGGCCTCCTGTGCAGCCTCGGCAAATAGGTCCGCGGAAGGCTTTTGGCCGGCCAGGGCCTTTTCCGCCGAAGGCGCCCGGATGGGCGTAGGGGCCACCGCCCCCAGGATCACGCGGGCGGACTGGATCGTTTCGCCCTCCAGTGCCAGGAAGGCGGCGACGTTTACAATAGATATCTCCAGGGTCTGCCGGATTCCAAGTTTGAGGTATGCGGCCCCGGATCGCGCGGGCGGAGTATCAAGGAGCACGGACTCGAGGATTTCCGTGGGCTCGGCCGCCGTGGCGCCGGGTCCTTTGAAGAATTCTTCCACTGGGATGGACCGGTCGCCGGATGCGCTGCGCAGGATCGCCCTGGCCCCGTATGCCATGAGTGGAGGCGGGAGGTCGGCCGCCGGGCGGGCCGAAACCAGGTTGCCGGCAACAGTGGCCAGGTTTCGAATCAAAGGGGAGCCCAGCCGGGAGGCCCCTTCATAGAGGGCCGGGAAGCGTTCCTGAATATCGGAAGCCAGGGCCAGTTCGGCCGCAGTCACGCAGGCGCCGATTCGATAGCCGCCGTTTGACCCGCCCATCGTGTGAAGCCCCTCGATTCGACCGAGCGACACCAGGTGTTCGGGCGAAAGGAGCCTTTTCTTCATATTGACGAGCAGGTCCGTGCCGCCGGCAAGCGGGCGGGCCTCCTGCCCCAGGTCTCCCATGAGGCGGCAGGCCTCGTCCAGATCCCGGGGGTCGTGGTATTCGAAGCGGGGTAAGAGCATGATATCTCCTCTCTGCGTCAAAGCCGGGGGCGGCGGTCAGCCGCTCCCTGGAGCGGGTTTTAGTGCCCTGGTCTCATGTCGTTTCGATTGCGATAGCGATCCCGATTTCGATTTGGATTGCCTTTTACTACTGGGCAATAACAGGCTGAAGGTCTCCCCACCGTCTGAACAGGTTGTGTTCTATCCCGAGGTAGTCGAACACCTTCCCGATGGTCTGGTCCAGGATGTCCTCAATGGTTCGAGGCCCGTGATAGAAAGACGGGACCGGAGGAAGGATGTGGGCCCCCAGGTCGGCGGCCATGGTCATCAGCCTCAGATGGCCTTTGTGGAGCGGGGTCTCCCTTACCACCAGAACCAGCTTTCGCTTTTCCTTCAGCGTTACGTCCGCGGCCCGTATGAGGAGGTTTGTGGTAAAGGAGTTGGCTATCCCTGACAGCGACTTGATGGTGCACGGGACAACCACCATGCCGCCGGTAAGAAAAGATCCGCTCGCCAGGGCCGCGCCGACGTCCTTGTTGTCATAGACTTTCGTGGCCATGGCCGCGACGTCGTCGGCCCTGTGGGACGTCTCGATTTCAATGTTCTTCCGCCCGGCCTCGGAGAGGATGAGGTGGGTTTCCACATCCGACCCTTTCAGATGCTCGAGCAGCCTCACTCCGTAGATAACGCCGCTGGCCCCCGCAATCCCGACCACAAGCCGCCTTTTCATAACTGTATCCTTTGTCATTGTCAGGGGACGTCCCCTACTGTTTGAGTGCCTCCAGGACGGCCCGGACCACCGCCTCGGCAAACGCCGGTTCTTCCATGTTGGCGTCCACCTCCTCGATGGTGATCGTGGGGTTGAGCAGGAGTTTAAGCTCCCGGACGAATTCCCCGTCTTCTTCGGGATCGTGGGTCGGGTTGCCGGGTGCATCCACGGATGACCATCCCTTGAGGGGGATGACCATTCGAACCGGACCTCCGGCATCGTTGAGTTTTCGGGCGAACTCCAGGGCCACCTCCTTGAGCTCTTCCTTTGAGTGCCTGATCCAGGTCCTGTGCTTGTCCAGATCGTACTTCCGCCGCTGGGCGTAATCGGGCTTGTACTTGCGTTTCGACGGGGTCATGTGGTTAACGCTGCAAGTAGACACGACCTGGGGAATGCCGAGGTCGCCGGCGGCTTCCAGACGGTCCGGTCCCGCATCCCGCATGAACCCGAAGAGATGCTCTCCCACGCCGCCCGGGGCCAGGTCCACCACCGCCTGGAACAGGCCCTCCCGGATCATTGCCTCCATGGCGCGGTCCCCGATCCCGGCGGCCGAGAACCCGATTACCTGGAATCCTTCTTTCTCCATGGCCCTTCGCACCGCGCTCGCGCATTGCTCGCACGGCCCGAGCATGGTCAGGGCCACGGCCCGGCCGCTCGCCGGCCGGGGAGAGGCCACATCGTCTTCCACCATGCCGGCGATCGCCCGCGCCCCCCGGTCAAGGACGTTTCGAAGGAGGTCGGTCACCCCGGAGATCTCGACCACCGAGTGGAACAGGGCGATATCGCCTGTGCCGATATACCGGGTGGAGAGGCCCGGAAGGGCGGCCGTGGAGGATATCATGACCTTGGGGACGCCAAAGGGCAGTGCCCGCATGACCTCAGTGGCCATGAGAGAGCCGGTGGAGCCGCCCAGCCCGATGACCCCGTCGGCCTTTCCTTCTGCGTGAAGGCGCTTTGCGATCTTTGATGCGCCTTCAATGGTGATGTCCGTGATCCTGGATCGCTCGCGCGATGCATGAATCTCTTCAAGGGAGCTTCCCCCTGCTTTTGCCACCTCGGCGGGAAGGATGTCCGCCCGGGAATCGCCGTCACCGCGCATGGACAGGTCCATGAGGACGGTATGAACACCCAGGGATTTCAACTTGTCACGCAGGTACAGGGTCTCCGGGCCCTTGGTATCCAGGGTGGATAGCACGAGGATGGTTTTCGGCATGGGGCGTTGCTCCCTGTTCGGGCTGACTTGCAATGACCTGCTTATGATAACTCACCAAGAAGATCAAGGAGATCACGAAGGGAAGAAGCAATTCCCACGGTGCACCAATGGAGATCCTGGAAAATCGCCCGGGTCCTTCTTCGTGTCCTTCGTGGTGAATCTCTTCTATTCTCCGGATGCCACCTTCTCGGCGATCATTTTCTTGAGGGTCTCCTTGTTCACCTTGCCCGAGTCTCCCACGGCAGGGAATTCATCCACGATCTCGAGGCGCTCGGGGATCTTGAACTTACCCAGCTGCTTGTCCACAAGAAAGTCCTTCATCTCCTCGAATGTGAAGGTCTCACCCTGTTTGGGGATAACATAGGCGCAGCAGCGTTCCCCCATTTCCCGGTCCGGGTAGCCCACAATTGCCACGGAAGAGACCTTGGGGTGCTCGTTCAGCAGGCCCTCGATCTCGGCCGGGTAAATGTTTTGACCGCCCCGGATGACCATGTCCTTGGCCCTTCCAAGGATCCATAGGCAACCCTGGTCGAACTTGACTATGTCTTCGGTTGTAGTCCACCCGTCATCGTCGAAAACGGTGGCAGTCAGTTCCTCGTCACGGTAGTAGCCGGCCGGGGCGTGGGGGCCTCGAAAGTACAGGATCCCGGGCTCGCCTTCCGGGACCTCGTTGCCCTGCTCGTCAACGAGCCTGACCTTGTTTCCCGGCAGCATTCTGCCGACGGTCCGCCGGCGAAGCTCCGGCGGGTCTTCCACACGGCAACCGGAGACCGAGCCCTTGTCCTGGGTCCCCAGGTCGCTCGTGATTGATGCCTGAAAGGCCTCTTCCGCCTCTTCGCCGACTTGAGGGGAGAGATAGCCCCCGGCCGATCGAATGAAGCGAAGGGAACTCAAATCATACTTGGTGGGGTCCGCCTCCAGCATGCGTATGAGGTGCGTGGGCACCACGCCGATGGCTGTTGCGCGCTCGTTCTGAATGAGTTCCAGGGCCCCTTCGGGCGTGAACTCCTCCAGCATGACGGTCTTGGCGCCTGCAAGCGGGGCCGCGAAGTAGGTCAGTGTGCCTGCCGCGCCTCCGGCATGGGGTGCGATGGCCATGGTGATATCGTCCTTGTTGAGTCCCCAGATGTCCACGCGTCCCTTGGACGTGCAGACACGCGGGGCCGCAGGCCACTCCACGAGCTTGGGGATCCCGGTGGTCCCGCTCGTGGTGGTGAGGATCGCCACGTCCCAGAAGGGGTCCAGCCTGCGCTCGTTGAGCATGGCCTCATCTACGGTCTTGGCGGCCCTTTCATGGGCGGTCTTGATGAGGGAATGGGTCCCTTTAGGGGCCGTATCGGGCACTTCGTCGTCAAAAAGAAAAAAGTGCTCGAGGTGAGGAAACTGCTTTTGGAGGTCTTTGTACATTTCCAGGTAATCGAACTTGCGGTACACGTTGGGAATGACCACGGCGCTGGCCTCGGTCTTCTCCACCATGTACTCCAGTTCCAGCCGGCGGAGATAGGGGTACACAGTCAGGGTGATGAGGCCGGCCCTCTCGCCGGCGATTCTGGCCAGGAAACCGAACACGCTGTTGGGCGACTGGATGATGATCCGGGCCGACTTGGGGATGCCCATCTCCACCCAGGATGCGGCTATGGCGTCCACCAGGCGTTTGGCCTCGGCCCAGGTCACGCGGTACTTGGAGTCCACCAGGGCTTCCCGGTCGCCCATCTCACGGGCGTTGCGGTCATAGAAATCGTAAAAGAGTTCGCTGGTCCAGTAACCGTCCCTGACGAATTCGTCCACCATGGCCTGTTTGTATCGTATTGGTTTCAACTCTGTTCCTCCTTGAGGTATGTCGGGTTGGCTCACCGGAACGGCCACAGGACGTTCAGGAGTCCTCTTTTTTGTGCTTGGAGGCACGTTCCCGCAGGCTCGCCTTGAAGTTCTCCCAGAATTCCTTGTTGGTGTCCTGCCAGGCGGCGCCCCATCTCCTCTCGAAGTAGGATGTGGGAAGCCTTTCCCGCCAGGCGGCCCAGGGGTTTTCGCCCCTGGACCGGGCACCGAAGACGTCTTCGAGGAAGACCTCGATGTTGGGCATTTCCTCCTTGGGCAGGTAGGATACGGCTCCCTTCTTGATGGATCGTACCAGGTGCTCCGGGGCGAACGCGTGGGCCGTCAGCATGACCGCCGGGATGTCCCTGGAGACGGCGATCTCCAGAAGGCGGTATCCATTCACGCCCATGATGTCCAGGACGGCGAGATCGAATTTTTCGTTGGCCAGAAGTTCCTTGGCCTCCTCAAAGGTGGAGGCCTGCACAAGCTCACACATGGGGAGGAGTTCCTCCAGGGTGCTCAGGATGTCGGCCTCGTCATCCACCGCAAGGATTCTCTTGCCCTCCAGGGGGCTTTTTTCCGGCATGGTCGTTACTCCCTTCTGTTCTTATGGCCGGCCCCGGTCCGGTCCTTGGTCCCGATCAAGCGTTAAAACCCCAGCTCCTTCCATCGGGACTCCACTCTCTTTTTCACTTCAGGGTCCAGCTCGATTTGAATGGGTTTCTGTTTCCACTCGTACGGAATGGTGGCATCCAGCAGCAGCCTGCCCGTAATCTCCCTGGCCTCAATGGGCAGGGACGGGTCCAGGGGCGTGGACCGGCCCCTTTTTATGACCTGGGAACGGTTTGGCTGGAACCGGAAGCTCAGTGCATACATGACCCTGGGAATATCCCAGGAATCGATGTCCTCGTCCACCACAATCACCGTCTTGAGACCGTAAGCACCCATTTCCGTGGAGACCGCGGCGGTCAGTACCTGGTCGGCATGGCCCGGGTACATGGTCTTCATGGAGATGATGGCCAGGAATCTTCCGGAACCCTCCGGCGGGCAGTAGACCGATTTGATGCCTGGAATGTGCATCTCGTCGCTGAGCTGCTGCCAGAGGGTGGCGCCGTAGGAGAGCGCCATGACCATATGGGTGTCCGTGACGGCTCTTCCCACGGTGGTGGAGTACATGATGGGGTTGTCGCGGTGAGTGACGCACTTGATGTCCATGTAGTTCCTGGGATCCGTGCCCACACCCGAGTAGTATCCGGTGTATTCCCCGAACGGGCCCTCGTCCATGAATTTTTCTGCGTCGCATTCTCCTTCCAGCACGATCTCGGCGTGGGCAGGGATGGGAAGGTCCACGGTCTCGCCCGCCACCACTTGGCAGGCTTCTCCTCGGATCGAGCCGTACACGTCGTACTCGGAAATCCCGGCCGAGACCCTGGCGGCGCCGAGGATGAAGAGCAGCGGGTCGCAGCCGATGATGGAGGCGCAGGGCATGGGCTTGCCCATGGCCTGGTATTTCTTGAGCATCTGGTCGGCGTGTTTTCCCTTGATGAACTGTGTGCCGATCTTGTTCTTGCCGAGAAGCTGCGATCGATACGTCCCCAGGTTCACCCAGCCGGTTTCAGGGTCTTTGGTGAGGATGAAATGGGCCGTACCGATGTAGCGCCCGCCGTCCATGGGAAAGAAGTGGGGCACGGGAAACCTGTACAGGTCTATGTCGTCTCCCATGATGATGTTCTGCTTGCAGGGGGCGTCCTTCTTGTCCACCCATACCGGGGGAATGGGTTTGTTGCCCATGTCCACCCATCCCCTCAGGATCTGCGGAAGCGGGGTGTCCTTGGGCATGCCCAGGATGATGGCCAGCTTCTGGGCTGTGGTGCAGGTGCTGGTGATCACAGGCGTGTCATAGTCCTTGATATTCTCAAAGAGCAGGGCCGGTCCGTGGGCCTCCTCGTTGAGCTTGGCGATGTGCGAAAGCTCCAGGTTCCAGTCTACTTCCGCTGTAATCCTCTTCAGTTCGCCCTCTCTCTCTGCTACTTCGATAAAGTCACGCATACTTTTCATGTCTCGTCAGCCTCCTTGTCATGCAAATGGTTAGCGAGCCGATATAAAACCTGTTCTTTTGGCACGATATTGTCCCTGCGCTTAGTTAGTTTCCATCCAGAAATGGTCTTTTTTGCCAATCTCGGCGTCAATCTGCGAGGTTGCTTGTGCGGCGTACTTCAGTACGCCTCCGCGCAACCTC
>JAWLEX010000164.1:0-5760 GCA_041685835.1 Desulfatiglandales bacterium | reverse complement strand
AAGAGGTTGCGCGGAGGCGTACTGAAGTACGCCGCACAAGCAACCTCGCAGATTGACGCCGAGATTGGCAAAAAAGACCATTTCTGGATGGAAACTAGAATAACTCACATCTCAAATCCGTATTCGGGAGCTGCTGACACCTATGAGCAATGAAAAACTACATGAAAAGGAAAACTTCCGTTCCCTCATCATGGGGGACGATATCGGACGCGTCGAAGACCGGCTCAATATCATCGATGTCTTTTTGGAGATCGAAGACCATGTCACCCTGCAGGACCTCGTGGAAGCCCTGAGAGAGAGAGGCTATGATTACGACACGGATTTTGTCCGCCAGTGCATGAATAGATGGGTCGAGCACGGCTTTGCCCAGAAAAAGCAGTTCGAAGGCCAGCCCCCCCGCTTCGAACACCGGCACCTGGGCCGCCACCATGACCATATCATCTGTACTAAGTGCGGCCGCATCAGTGAGTTCAGCAACCCCGATATGGAAAACCTTCAGGCCCGTATCGCCCGGGAGTCCGGGTTTCACATGCTCCAGCACAAGATGGAGATCTACGGGATCTGCTCTGATTGCCTCTCCAAACAGCAACCCTTGCTGCCTCTTTCCCAGGCCAGGCCGGGGGAGCATGTAGCCATCAAGGACATGGCGGGCGGGCGGAGTGCCCAGGGCCGGCTCGCTTCCATGGGGCTCCGTCGCGGCGATGAGCTGGAGGTGATAAGCAATAACGGCCAGGGACGCCTGATCGTGGGGCACGGCACCACTCGCCTGGCCCTCGGCAGGGGCGTGGCCGACAAGATCATAGTCTGCCTGGCGTCTCAGTAAAAGAGAGGGCGCCCGGTTACTGATGCAGGAGGGCTGGATGAGAAGCGGCGGCCCGGGCTCTAAGCCAGACGTTTAAGCAGTTCCCGGGCCCGGTCCCGGATTCGGCGGGCGGCTCTTTCCAGCGGTCCGCGGCGTTGATACCGATCCAGTTCCTGGGCGGAGACGTCCCAGGGCCGGTGTTTGAGGTGGAGTTTGACCACGGCGTTCAGGTCGTCCAGGACAAAACGACGGTATAAGAGGGATAATGGAAAGGGCCGGAACTCCGTTGCCGATATGGCGGCGGACCAGTCCACGATGTAGGGGGCGCCGTCTTGCCCCAGGAGAATGTTAGGGGCCCGCTTCAGGTCACAGTGGGCGATCCCCCGGTCATGAAATGTGTTTACCAGGGCACGCAGCTTCTCGAAAAAGGATCCGGGTAGAGGGGCTTCGTGTTCCAGCCCCTCCACGGCTCGACCGGGAACGGCGTCCATGATCAGGGCGAGACCCTGCACGCTCCCGTAGAACCTGGGGATTCCCTCGAGTCCGTGAAGTCTTCGAAGCGCCCGGCCCTCCCGCCACACCAGGAATCGCCCCATAGTGTTCCTGAAGAGGAACCCGTTGCACCTGTAGTCCTTTACCACCAGGCTCTTTCCCCGCCAATCCAGGGGCCAAATAGCCGGGCGTGTGTTTGATGGGTTTCTCAGCGGGTTGATCGGCAAACCGCCGTCTCCTTTGCCCGGTTACAGTCCTTGCGCCGGTTTACGCACTTCACGAATGGCCTTTTGTCCCCCACGGCCCTGTTTGAGTGAGGATGGGTCCTGCGGGGCGCTCCGGCCAGAGGGTTCGGCCGGCCGCCACAGTGGAAGCGAGCTTGTAGCCAAGCATTTTATAGACCAGCTTGGCCACGGCAAAGGCCGAATTCCTGTCAGGCGGATCCTGGCTCAACTCCATTACATCGAATCCCGCCACCTCCCGTTCGCGGAAGAGCATAGCAAGCAGATCGATCACCTCGTGCCAGAGAAATCCACCCGGCTCGGGGGTGCCCGTGCTTCGCACTACGCTCCAGTCAAGGGCGTCCACATCCACGGTGATGAACACAGGGTCCGGCAGCCGGCGGACAGCCCCTTCCAGGTCGAAAGCCCCGGACCGGAACTCTTCCATGAAGCAGACCGGAATATCTTCGCGGGTGATACGATCCGCCTCTTCCCGGCAGAGGCTTCTGATGCCTATCTGAAGGGTGTCGCCGGTGTTTTCCCGGATGCGGGCCATGGTGCACGCATGGCTGAAGGGGTCTCCGCGGTAATTTTCCCGGAGGTCGGCGTGGGCGTCGATCTGGACCACCGAAAGCCGCCCGTACTTCGCGTACAACTCCTGAAAAACCCCGACGCTCACCGAGTGATCTCCGCCAAGGGCCACCGGGAACTTTCCGGTTTCGAGGATGCTACGCATGTTCCTGCGGACCGAGGAGATCATGGCCTCGGAACGGGATAAATCATCGGGGGGCGCGATCGTGGCAATGCCCATGCGGCACGGCTCAAAGCGAAGCGACTCGTCGTAGATCTCCAGCTCGGCCGACGCCTCGAGCACGGCATCCGGCCCCAGGGCCGCCCCGCGGCCCCATGACACCCCGCCCTCGTAGGGGACCGGAAGCAGGATGACCGCCGCATGGACCGGATCACTGAACTCCGGGCCGGGATCCAGAAACGGTATGGGGTGGCTGATCAAAGGGCCTCCTCGAGCTGTTTTGTCATAGCGGGCATCCGGGAAACCAGGTCCCTGGGCGGCCGGTCGCCGCAGGTCTCGAGTGCGTATGCGCCGAGAAGAGGAAAGACAACGCTGTATTCACCCCAGATCTGGACCAGTTTTTCTTCTTCGGCCTCGCGGTATTTTCCCCAGGTCACGGCCTCTCCGAAGGTGCAGCTCGAAAGGCTGCCCTCACGCTCAATTGCCGTCCCGATCTGCAATCCACGGTCCGCCCCTTTGAAATCCACGCCGAGGATCTGGCTGATGAAGGGGCCGGTTTGCTGTATGAAGTTTTTCGGTCCGCCTCCGCCCAGCTCCAAAAAGCCGGTGTACTTCGAGCCGAAGACAACGGCTGCGGAGTCGAAGACGTCCTTCTGCGCGGACAGGGTGACGGGGAAGCCCTCCCGGTCGGTCAGTACCAGGTTCATGGCTATGGAGTGGTTGGCCAGGGAATCCCAGAAGACAGGAATCCCGAGTCGCGCCGCAGTTGCAGTAAAGCTTCGCTCCGGGTGGGGGCTTCGTTCCAGGACCCAGCGGCCGAGGGCATGATTGAACTCCCACGAGGAGAGCAACCGGTCAGAGAGGTCTTCACGCCAACGCTCGCGGACGAACTCACGAAGGATTTCATCCTGGGCCTCCAGGGTTTCCAGCTCGCGGATGCCTATGTCGTATATCCTCGTGTCGCCCCGGCGTCTCAGCTCATTGTCGTCCTGATGCGGGGAGACGGCCTTGACAGGCAGGCCGAAGGCGAAGTGCAGGTCGTGGTATACCTGGGCGCCGGTGGAACAGATCACGTCCAGGAAGCCAGCCTCCATGAGCGAGATCACCATGCCGCCCATGCCGCCGGCTATCCCGGCCCCGGCGATGCCTAGCCATATCACATCGCCCTCCTGGACCATGCGTTTCAGTAACCGTGCCCCTCGTGAGACCCTTCGGGCCTCGAACGAGGTCCGGCCGAGGGTTTCCAGCAGGTCCCGTACGGTCATCCCTCGGCGGAGAGGAGGCGGAAGGATGTCCGGTCTTCCTTCGAAGAGGGATTCATGGGTGGTCATAACAGGCAGGCTCCGCCTCTGGTCGCGGGGCATTCCGAAGAAGGCGCCCCCGGCCGTCTTGATCATGTCAGCAGCATCACGGCGAGGGCTACGACAGTGGTCCAGTGGCCCTTCTTATTACCCCTGGCGGACTGGGCCGTGCTCTTGGTGACGAAGAGCCGTTTCCCAACCTTATAGAGCTGTTTCCGCTCGTCCCAGGCCACGTCGGGATCCAGCTCGATGCCCATGGTGGAGGCCAGCATAGTGGCCGCGAGGTCCTCGGCAAAGTCTGCGGATTTCCTCATGGTTTCCCCGAAGGCTGTGTGCTCGCTGACGTATCCGTACTGTTTTGCGTTCTTGGGCCGGGCCAGCCCGACCGCGGCCGAGATGAGCCGGTTGGGCTCGTTGGTGCTGTTGCGGGCCATGACCGTGAAGGTGATCTGGCCCGGTTGCATCTCCTTTATCCCTATATCTCTGGAAATAAGCTTACAGTCTGGAGGGAAGATGCTGGAAATGGTGACTATGTTGCAGCGTTCCACACCCGCGTCCCTGAGAGCGAGTTCGAAACTCTGTAACTTGTTGCGATGAATTCCCACACCCTTCGTGAAAAACATCCTTTTAGGGATGAATGATTCCATTTCTGTTTCCTCTTCGGCACAAAAATACTTTGCGAAAAAACGCGAATTTCGCCGACAATAAAACAAAGACGCCGCATTTCAAAGGACAGACGTTGAAGGTTCCCTAAGTGTCCCCCCCTGGGCTGATATTCCGCATAATGGCCGGTAAACAAGGTCTAGCGGCGGAGGGGGCCGGGAGCGGAGTGCGCTGCGGAAGTCCCCGGTCCTCGGAGCCTGACCGGATTTTCATGCGCGGGGGTGGCAAAGGAGCATAGTACATGCCGTCGGGTCTTGCAATAAGGATTCAGGGGAAGAAACGGCGGAAAACTCAGGAAACCGGAGAGGCCTTTACACGGCTTCGAAGCCAGTCGAACCAGCCTTCCAGTCCCTCGCCGGTCTTGCAGGAAACATCAAAGACGGTGATTCCGGGGTTGACATTGAAGACCTCTCGCCTAATGTCGTCGATGCTGCATTCGAGGTGTGGCAGGAGGTCTATCTTGTTGATCAGGAGTACACCGGATTCACGAAACATGAGGGGGTACTTGGCGGGCTTGTCTTCTCCTTCTGTAACGCTAAGGATCATGGCCTTCATATCCTCGCCCACATTGAACTCGGCCGGACAGACCAGGTTGCCCACATTCTCCACCACAAGCAGGTCAATGATGTCGAAGTCAAGTGCCCCGAACGTCTCGCAAATCATGTTTCCATCCAGGTGACAGGCCCCTCCCGTATTGATCTGTACGACCTGCACGCCCTTTTGGGCGATTCTCTCCGCATCGTGAGAGGACTGGATGTCTCCTTCGATGACGCCTATCCCCATGTCGTCTTTCAAGGCATCGATGGTCTTTTCGAGAAGAGTGGTCTTTCCGGACCCGGGTGAACTCATGAGATTGATTACAAAGAGGCGGTTTTCGTCAAAGATCGAGCGGTTCTGACGGGCGATTCGATTATTCGCCTCGAGAATGTTGCGCACCACGGAAATGGTTTTCATGGCGGACTCCAAAATTTCGTCCTGAGCGGTTGGCTGAAAGCTAATCGCTGGCGGCGCAAATCGAAACGATAAACCTTTTCTCGCCTGGTAACACACCGAAAACGCCAAAAAAATTATTATCCCGGCTGGTTCGGTCAATCCACCGTGATCTCTTTGACCGAGAGTTCCCTGCCCGACAGGGTGTCAATCTCAACCCCTCCGCAGAGGGGGCAACAAAAGTTGTAATCCTCCATCTCAAACCCGCCCCCGCATTCCCTGCATGTACAACGAAGGGGGATGATGTCCATGATGAGCTCGGCCCCTTCCAATTCAGTGCCCGTGGTCACGACCTGGAACCCGAAGGAGAGGGCCTCCGGCACAATTGCGGACAGGCGTCCGATTTCCAGGCGGACACTTCGAAGTGTCCTGGCACCGGCCTTTTCCATCTCTTCCTGAAGGAGTTCCACAAGGCTCTGGGCTATGGACATTTCATGCATATGAGCTAGTTTCCATCCAGAAATGGTCTTTTTTGCCAATCTCGGCGTCAATCTGCGAGGTTGCTTGTGCGGCGTACTTCAGTACGCCTCCGCGCAACCT
>JAWLEX010000163.1:0-5824 GCA_041685835.1 Desulfatiglandales bacterium | reverse complement strand
CGGCGGCTTCAAGCTGCAGGGCATGCCAACCTGGCATTTGGCGCAAACGTTCGTGGAATCCGGCAGGCCGTCCGGCTCCATCATAAGCTGATAGTTGTCCCGCAAACGGGCGTAGCATTTGGCCCGGTCGATTCCGTTCTCGGAAAGGGCTCCAACCGGACAGGCCTCTATGCACTTTCCGCACTTTCCGCCGGCCTTGGTAAGGCACAGCTCATCCACAGTAACCAGAGGATGTTCCCCCAGGTCAAGGTCCGTGACCAGGCTCCCCATGCGCCCGCTGCACCCGGCCGGGGTGATCAACTGGCAGTTGATCCCGTAGCGTCCCAGGCCGATCAGGTGCCCCAGGTGTTTGTGGGACCACAGGCTCACAAGCCGATTCTTGTCGAAATTGTGCGTGGCAGGGGTGAGAGCCGCACTTCCCTCCGCGTTTTCGATCATCGCCTTCAAGTGCCGGCCGGCACGATTGATCATCTCGTTGGTGGAAAGGTAGGCACGTCCCCAGCTCAGGGAGGGGCGCCCGCCTTGGGAATTGTCCATCTGAAGATGGGGCTTGAAGGGTATGAACCAGACCACCACGGTCCTTGCGTCAGGCAAAAGGTCTTGGGGGAGCGCGTGATCCGGAACCGTGTGAATGGGGGGGACGCTGGTAAATAAGTAAACAACTCACTCAACCAGCCCATAATCATTCTCTCGAATAACGGCGGCGCCTCTTTCAGCTGCATTGCCGACACCGGAGGCACTCATGTCGATACCCTTCGCCAATGACCCGATGGAATCCCAGTTGAGTCAAGATAGGCTCGTCTCGGCACGAGTTATGCTATGACATACGCTTTCAGGCCTATTATTTTACTTATTTACCAGCGTCCCCGGTTTTACGGTTTTACACTCTCTTGTCCATGAGCCGCCCCAGGCTTTCCAGGTGGGCCTTTTCCTCCTCAGCCAGTCCGTAAAGAACGTCCTTTCCCTTCTCATCGAGCAGCTTTTCAGAATATCGCATGTAGAGATCCAGGGCCTGGGCCTCAAGCATCATGGCTATGTTGAGCAGGTCGGGCGACGTCTTCATGAATTCCCGGTTGCGCTCCAGGAAATCCTCCGTGGTGAAGCCACCCTCCATGACGTCGGCAGCGATGCGGGATTCAAACGTCTCACGGTCTTCAAGGTCCGGATCCATAGTGAGGTGCACATCAAAGAGCCGTTTCTTGTGGCGGTCTTCTATCCCGGCCAGCTTATGGGCAAGATCCGCCACCTCTTTATCCTCTGTCCGCTCCCCGACAGCGGCATAAAACCCCCTCAATCCCTCTTCCATGCCGTAGGCGAGACAAATTATCTCCTTTGCATCTTCATCGCCCCTCAGGTAGGCCATCCCCATCTCATATGGACCTTCAGCGGTCAGGCCGTTCCAGGCCCTGATGCCCCCGTTGAGGTTGTACACCTCCGTGAAACCCCGGCCTGCGAGCAATTGCGCAGCGGCACGGCTGCGGCCCCCGGCAGCTCAGTACGTAATGATCGGCCTTTGCGGGTCCAGCTCCTCCAATCGATCCGCCAGCTGGGGGAGGGGCACCAGCCTGGCCCCGGGGATTCTGGACTTCTCGTATTCGCCGGGCTGCCGCACGTCGAGGAGGGTGTAAGTCCCTTCCTTGTGATTATTGATAAAGCCCCTGGCCTCTTCCGGCGCCAGATTGGTTACCGAAGCACCGATCTGATCCAGTTGCATGTCTTCTTACCTCCTTATAATTGGGGGACGCTGGTAAATAAGTAAACAACTCACTCAACCAGGATATAATCATTCTCTCGAATAATGGCGGCGCCCCTTTCAGCAGCATAGCCGACCCCGGGCGGGCTCATATCGAGGCGCCTCGCCAATGATCTGACGGACATTCCGGCTTCCCGGACAGCCCAATAGCAGAGCATATCCCGGGCTTTCACCTTACCAGCCTGGCGCCCCCCGGCAAACACTTCTTTCTTGCTAATTCTCAAGATATCAGCAACCCTTTCTGCAATGCGGTCAAGGTCGTAACCGCGGCGCTTCAATTCATAGCGACGGTGAAATTCCTCGGCTGCCTGATTGATAACCGAATCTGCAAATGACTCGTCCCCCAGAATACGCTCGTCGACCATGCCGTGGTCGCTCGTTCTGCTCCCCTGCTTTTGCACTTCCGACCATCCACCGAGGCTCCTGATAAAACCGCCATCCGTCAGATCCTCCTGTCTCCCCCGGGCAATGCCCTCTTCCAAATAATCAAAATAGCTTTTTCTTGCGCTCCTTAATGTACTGCCAAAATATCCAAAAACATGGTCCGTATCCTGCCAGGAACGGTTCTTTAATCCCATCATAACGTTGTGTCCACAATAGGAATACCTGTTTAGCTCATTAACATCACCAACAAGACTCGCCCTGAGAGGGTTCAAGTGGATGTAACGGACTAATTCCTTCAGATAGGCGGACTCCTGGCAGATGATTGATTTGTAGCGATTCTGAAAAAGTCGTCCCACCCGGCTGTGACGAAGGTTGAAAGTGACCGCGTAGCCTGTAAGCAACCTCCTCATTAATGTTGCAATGGGCACTGTACCGGTGCGGAAAAGAAAATGGGCATGATTCGGCAGTAACGCCCACGCGTAACACAATGTCCGGGTCTCCGGCAGAAGCGTGGCAAGCCGATCAAGAAAGTCATCGTAATCGCGGGCATCCAAAAATATTTTGCGACGCTCTATCCCGCGAATAATGATATGATGCACTATTCCGGGTGCGTCAAGGCGGGCTTGTCTCGGCATAAGTTATCCTATGATAAAGGCTTTCAGAGCTATTAGTTTACTTTTTTACCAGCATCCCCGGTTTCAGGAGGATGGCACTTTGCATGAGAAAGACGGCTCCCTTCATGAGATAATGGGAAATCAGGACAAACTGGGAGCCTATATATCAATTAACGTGCCATTAACTGCAGGATGAGAACATGATTAGCCTCTAAAGGCTGAATACAGGGCTTAACTTATGGGAAATCAAAGATATTTTGGATTTAACTTGGAAGTCTTAGAGGGTACCATATGGAGCCTGTAAACAGCCTGAAACAGCTGAAATGAACAGAAAATTGTGTTTTTAAGCACAATAACATGTGCAAATATCCAAATGTTATATGTAAATCAGCAGGTTATAAAAATGAGTCCAAGGTAGCGCCAATGGGTGCTCTTGCCGGCTAAACGCAGGTAAAGGTATTGAATAATCAACTGATTAGATAACTAACAAAAGCATGGCTGCTGTGAAGGGGCCTATTTTAAGAGACGAGAAAAAACAAGTAAAAACATGTGCAACCATTTTAAATTCCATAGCAACCAGCGACTATGCGACAATGCACATATTTATGTGCACAGTATCCAGGAAAATGGCGGCTACTCTTTCAGCAGCATAGCCGACCCCGGAGGGGCTCATGTCAAGACGCTTCGCCAATGATCTGCTGAACATTCCGGGTGGTTCAAGAAGGGGTTGTCTCTGCACGAGCTGTTCTATGACAAACGGTGTCAGGTCGAGTTTTTTACTTATTTACCAGCGTCCCCGGGTGTCTTTTCCGCTATGATGCCGGCTACCGCCCTGTCGGCCCCCATCAGCCCTTCGTGGTAGCGGAGGCACCGAAAATCGCGAAACATGTGGAGGAGCTCATTGTGCCTGAGCAGGTGGTCAGGGTTCCGGGGCCTCCCGAATCGCGCCTGATCCACGATAAAGGTCTCGTACACCACTATCCCTCCTATGCGAACGCCCTCCCTGATGGCGGGAATCAGGGGCCGGTGCAGATAATTGAAGCAGATGATCACATCATAGGCCTCCGGGGAAATGGAATACTGCCCGTCCTCCAGATCAGCCACCCGGGCCGTCAACTGAACCCCGGCCTCTTTTGCGGCCTTCAAGGCCCCGGCCACAGCCTCGGGCGAGACATCCACCCCTTCCACCTGGAAACCGGAACCAGCCAGGAACAAGGCATTGCGGCCGTATCCCATGGCCACATCCAGGACGCCGCCCTTGGGGAGCAGATGCAGGTTCTCCACCAGAAACCGGGAAGGACTGAACTTGTGTTGGTGCCGCTCATTCATAAGAAACTGCTTCTTGCTATGGTTCCACTCTGCAGCCTGGCGATTGTAGGCAGTCGCACTTCCGGGGTGACTTCCCCTGCCCCTTCTCTCTGGATTCGTTTGCCTTTGGACTCCTCATGGCCTATCGCAACGGTTGCCATTCCGTGTGATGCGGCTGAGAGCGGGTTCAGGCCTCTTCCCTCCCGGACCGGACAAGCTCCTGGCCTGCCTTTACGCGGGTCCTGACGGGCATGGCCGCAAAGGCCCCCAGGGCCGGGACCAGGGCCAGTAACCACATGCTCCCGTAGATGCCGATGGTGTCAGCCAGGTATCCGGTAAAGGCGGCTCCCAGCCCGCCGGTGCCAAAGCCCAGGCCCAGGGATAGACCCGAGGCCAGGCCCAGATTCCCGGGCAGGAGCTCCTGGATCCACACCACGGTGACTGAGAAGGATGCCAGGAGGGTGGCGCCTGCAGCCCCTGCCAGAAGCCACACCAAGAGGCTGTCGTTCAAGAGCATGAGGGCGGCGAGCACCGGGTAGACGAGGAGGCTTGCCACCACCACGGCCCTTCGTCCTATCCTGTCCGAGAGATGCCCCCCGTAAAGGCCGGCCAGGGCGCCCCCCACCAGAAACACGGGCAGGGTGAGGCTCCCTTTGGCCAATGGGACGTCGCGTGTCTGGAGGTACATGGGCAGGTATGCGATAAAACTCACATATGCCCAGGAGCGCAGAGTGATCACCAGTGATACGGCCGATAGGGAATACCATGGAATGCCCCCGGTCTCCCGGCCTTTTTCCTGCCTTGCCTCTGTCCTCCCCGGGACCTCGCGCCCCAAGACTTCTGTTGCGTAAATTTTGATCGCCAGGAAGAGGAGCAGGCCGGGAAGGACCAGGCCGATTGTCGCGCGAAGACCCAGACCGAGCACCAGCAGGCTCCCCAGCAAGGGACCTACGGCAAAGCCCAGGTTGCCGCCGGTGGAAAAGACCGCGGCCCCGAACCCCCACCTGGAAGTATGAGAGCTCAAAATTCTCTTTGAGCTTTGTGAGAACCACGGGCAGGACACCCTGGCTGGCATCCACCCATGCGTGTCCCAGGAACATCAGCAGTAGAGGAATCTTTTCCATTTCTCATTTCTCAGCCCGGCGGCCCCCACTAATCCAGGATGACTGTCAAACCGGTGCAACAGCAATGGAGACGGGAGCTTCTCCAGCGGGGATTGCTGCGGGCGGCCTTGATGAGATTCTCCCAGCCATAGCACCCCCTGCACTGGATCCCCTTATGAAGACAAGGAGGAGGGTCTCCTTTTTTGATGACTCTGGGTTTCAGGCTTTCCCTGTGCATCTCACCCATTAGAAACCGCCTTTATGAAGCGGAAATATTCTTTTGGTCCAGAGGCCGGCAAACTCTAGCAAAGGCGCGGAATCAGAGCAAGGTGAAAGCAGGAAGGATTCCGAGGAGTACAGAGTACACATGGCATCCACATGGCCGGAACACCATGCAGCAGATGCGCCCGGGCCCTGGACTTCCGGTCCAGGCAACAGGCTGATCAGCCCTGAAAAGCAGGAGAGATTTTTCGAGATTTAAGAAATCTTACTCACCCCGCGGGGTACGGGCAACCACACAACCGCCCAAAGGGCCCTCAGCCTTGGCAGGGAACCTGCACCGGCGGCGGCTTCAAGCTGCAGGGCATGCCAACCTGGCATTTGGCGCAAACGTTCGTGGAATCCGGCAGGCCGTCCGGCTCCATCATAAGCTGATAGTTGTC
>JAWLEX010000162.1:0-5851 GCA_041685835.1 Desulfatiglandales bacterium | reverse complement strand
ACCTTCTGGATCGTAGCCCTCTTGAGTGTGGTACTGATCCGCAAGAGCCTCGTGCCGATCGAGACCCTCAGGGCGGCCACCGACCGCATCGGCCGAGGCGAGGTGGGGACCCGGGTGGAAATAGACAGCGGGGACGAGTTCGAGACCCTGGGCCGGTCCTTCAATGAGATGAGCATGAAGCTGGAGCAGGGGCAGCGGCTCCTGGTCCGGTCCGCCAAGATGAGTGCGTTCGGACAGATGTCCGCCGGCATCGTACATGAGATCGGCCAACCCATGACCTCGCTCCTTGGAATGATCGAACTCATCCTGGACCAACCCATGGACGAGGAGAATCGGCGGCAGATGGAGATAGTCCAGTCCGAGTTGCTTCGCCTCAGGGACATCATCATCAAATTCCGGTCATTCTCCAGGGCCCCTGAAGGGGTCCGGGATTACGTGGACCTCAACCAGGTCCTGGAAGAGACCCGCAGCCTTCTGGAGCACCAGTTACACATGAAAGAGATTCGGTTCGTGATGGATAAAGGCGAAGGGCTGCCGCGTGTAATGGGGGAACGAAACGGCCTGCAGCAGGTCCTGATGAACCTTATCATCAACGCCATGGACGCCCTTGGAAACGAGCCCGCGGGCAGGGGGCTGATAGAGGTACAAAGCTATGCGCAGGATAACAGGGTCTGTTTCAGCGTAGCAGACAACGGGCCGGGCGTTCCGGAAGACATACGCGAACGGATTTTCGAACCTTTTTTTACCACCAAGGCCGCCGGCGAGGGGACAGGCCTGGGTCTGGCCATTATCCTCTCCATCCTTCACCAGCACCAGGGGACGATCCACCTTGAAAGCGACCCGGGCAAGGGCACCCGGTTCACGGTGGAGATCCCCGCAGCCTGAACCTCAGGTGAATGATGCGCCCCGGCAGCTATTCCAGGTCTATCCGCCAAGGCCTTACGCCGCATCCAGCCTTGAATCCAGCCTTGAGGGTACTCCCACTCCCGTTCACAGCAGGTCTTTTCGATCCCTTCGAGCAAGCTCATCCACTCGGGCTCTCCGATCAGGTGAACAGACCTGTCTTCAAACAAGGTGCGGGCCTCGGGAAGGTGCTCCGCGCCCATGACCAGAGTGATCTCCTCGTCAGAAGCCAAGGGGGCCAACCGGTTGCAGGTCTCAAGCACCATGGGGTCCGCTCCCGTGATGCACAGAAACTGCTTGGGCCGGTCTCTTCGACTGGCCGGCCAGAACCGTGTCCCTGAACCGCCCGCCATGATCACTGCGTGCATAAGGTCCTCCGAATCGTTGCGGCTTCACAAAAAGCCTGTTTCCCGGCAGGTCGCGCGGAGAAATAGAGCATAACACATTCAAATTATTTGTGTTTTTCTCTGCATCTCTGCGCGAGATAACGGGCTTTTGCGACTCAAAAAATCATGGGATATCCGCAATCCGCGGCTCACGGGGTCTTAGGTCCTGTAATCGGCGTTGATGGCCACGTAATCCTGGGTCAGGTCGCAGGTGGCCACAGTGTCCCCGTGATCCCCCTGGTGAAGGTCGACCGTGATGTGGATCGTCTCCTCACGCGCCATGACCCCGGCTGCATCTTTTTCCGCCTCCATGCCCATGCCCAGGCCGTTTTTCACAATGGGGATACCGTTTATGCTGATATCCACATGATCCTCTTCCATGGTCACGCCGGAGCGGCCGACAGCCGCCATGATCCGGCCCCAGTTGGGATCCCTGCCGAAGACGGCGGTCTTGACCAGGTTGGAATTGGCCACGGTCCTCGCCGCCCTCGAGGCCTCCTCCGACGTCTTGGCCCCCTGAACCCGCACAAGGACGACCCGGCTCGCGCCCTCGCCGTCCCGCACTATCATCAGGGCCAGCTCCTGCATGACTCCGCAGAGTCCGTCGCGAAAATCATCCAGTTCAGGCCCGGTGAGATCCCCGGTTCCGGCCTTACCGTTTGCCAGGGCAAACACCGTGTCGTTCGTGCTGGTATCGCCGTCCACTGTGATTCGATTGAAGGTCGCGTCCGCGGCCCGGGACACGGCCATTTTCAGGTCCAGAGACGATACGCCTGCATCGGTCAAAATAAAAGAGAGCATGGTGGCCATGTCGGGCATAATCATGCCCGCCCCCTTGGCCATGCCCACGATACGGTAGCTCCGCCCGCCTGCCGCCCCTTCGAAGCGGCTCAACTTGGGGAAGGAGTCCGTGGTCATGATGGCCTCGGCCACGGCCGGCAGGCCTTGCTCTGAAAGGCGCTCCACCAGCCCGGGCAAGGCCAGGGCAATCTTGTCCACTGCCAAAGGAGCTCCTATAACACCGGTGGAGGCCACAAGCAACTCTTCCGGGGCGGCGCTGAGCGCCCGGGCCGCCATCTCTGCCGTACTTCGCGCGTCCGCCAGGCCCGCGGCACCAGTGCAGGCATTGGCGCACCCGGCGTTTGCAACGATGGCACGCGCCTTCCCCCCTGTGATATGCTCCTGGGACAGGATCACCGGGGCCGCGCGGACCCGGTTCGTGGTAAACACCCCGGCGGCCGTGGCCGACCCGTCGGAAACTATCAGGCCAAGATCCGGCCCGCCGTGCTTCTTCAGGCCCGCGGCCACGGCGGCAGCCCGGAACCCCTGCACTGCGTAGTCGCCTCCACTCATCTTTCTCACCTCCACCCCTCACCTCTCAACGATCTCAGGCCTTGGCACCGCAACACTTCTTGTATTTCTTGCCGGACCCACAAGGACACGGGGCATTTCTCCCGATCTTCTCCCCTCCACGCTTGACCGTCACGGCTTTCCCCTCACCCTGGCCGCGACCGAGCTGCATCTCACCCCTTCTTCTGCGGGGCGCCTCGGGAGGCCTCTGTCTAAGTATCTGCAGGCGGTTCAGGGTCCCCAGTGTCTCTTCTCGAATTCGATCCATAAGCTCCTCGAAAAGGGCGTACCCCTCCTTCTTGTACTCCCGAAGGGGGTCCATCTGCCCGTAACCCCTCAGCCCGATCCCTTCCTTCATGCTCTCCATGTCCTGAAGATGGGCCACCCATTTCTCGTCGATGATCTGCAAAAGGATGATCCGTTGGAGCGCAGCCAAGTCCTCCTCGCCGAAATCCTGCTTCCGCCTCTCCTGGGCCTCTTCCGCTCCTTTTCGAAGCATGCCGGCCAGTTCATCGTGTTTCAGGTCCTTGAACCGCTCGCCAAGGTCCTCTGGGCCGATTTTAGGCACGAAACCAAGGAGCCTGGACGCGTTTTCCTTCAGTCCGCGGATGTCCCAGTCCTCGGGGAAGGCCTTGGGATCGGTGAAACGCGCCAGCAGGTCCTCGATCTTATCCTCCATCATCTCCCGTATGATCTCGTCGAGCCCCTCGCCCATGAGAATATCCCTGCGAAGGGTATAGATGATTTCCCTGTGCTTGTTCATCACATCGTCGTACTCGAGGAGGTGTTTCCGCATGTCGAAGTTGTGCGCTTCCACCTTTTTCTGGGCGTTCTCGATCGCCTTGGAGATCATGCCGGCCTCGATGGGCTCGCCCTCTTCCATACCGAAGCGTTCCATTATGGAGGCGATTCGGTCGGACCCGAAGATGCGAAGGAGGTCGTCTTCAAGGGACAGATAAAAGCGGGAAGACCCGGGGTCGCCCTGGCGTCCGGAACGGCCGCGCAGCTGATTGTCAATCCGGCGGCTCTCATGCCTTTCCGTACCCAGGATGTGAAGTCCCCCGAGACCGGTGACCCCCTCCCCAAGGACGATATCCGTACCGCGGCCGGCCATGTTCGTGGAGATGGTCACCGTCTTGGGCTGCCCGGCCTGGGCGATGATCTCCGCCTCCTTTTCGTGATGCTTTGCATTCAGCACTGAGTGGGGTATTCCGGACCGCTTGAGCATCTTGCTCAGCATTTCAGACTTCTCGATGGATATGGTCCCAACGAGCACCGGTTGCCCCTTTTCGTAGAGTTCCTTAATCTCCTCCACCACAGCAAGGAACTTCTCCCGCTCCGTCTTGTAAATCACGTCAGGGAAGTCGATCCGGATCATGGGCTGATTCGTGGGCACAACCATCACATCGAGCTTGTAGATGTTGTTGAACTCGGCAGCCTCCGTATCGGCGGTACCGGTCATGCCGGCCAGCTTGTCGTACATGCGGAAAAAGTTCTGAAAGGTCACCGAGGCCAGGGTCTGGTTTTCCCCGGCCACCCGAACGCCTTCCTTTGCCTCCACGGCCTGGTGGAGTCCGTCGCTCCACCGCCGCCCGGGCATCATGCGCCCGGTGAACTCGTCCACGATAACGATCTGGCCGTCCTTGACCACGTAATGCACGTCCTTCTCGAACAGCCAGTATGCCTTGATGAGCTGCTGGGTCCCGTGAAGGAGCTCCGATGACCTTATGTAGCGACCCTCGAGAGCTTGCAGCTGTTCCGACTTCTCCGCTTCACTCAGGCTCTCGTCTTCCCGGATATCATGACTCTCCTGATCCATGTCGGGAAGGGAGAATTCGCCCAGGTCGCTTCCCGACAGCAGCCGGATGCCCTTGTCCGTGAGCTCCACTGCGTTGCTCCGCTCGTCGATGGTGCAGTACAGGTCCTGGTCGAGATCGGAAAGCATCTTTTGAGAGCTCAGCATGCTCTCGGTCCGGTCGATCTGTTTCTTCAGGGCCGGGTTCTTGGCCAGTAGGCCCAGGAATGTGGCGTTCTTGGGGTCCCCGCGTTTGACGAGGACCAGCTTCTCGATGGCGGCATCGTCAAGTTCATCCTGCTCCAGCTTCGACCGAACCTCTTTCAGGAGGGTGCGAACGACGGCGCCCTGCTTTTCCTTCAGGTGTATCACGAGCGGCTTGACTTCCATGAAGATCTCGTTACCGCTCTTCTCCATGGGACCGCTGATGATCAGGGGGGTCCTGGCCTCGTCGATGAGGATGCTGTCCACCTCGTCCACAATCGAGAAGTAGTGGCTCCGTTGCACCAAATCCGAGGACTCGAACTTCATGTTGTCACGAAGGTAATCGAAGCCGAACTCGTTGTTGGTTCCGTATGTGATGTCGCAACCGTAGGCTGCCTTTCTCTCCGCATCATCCATACCATGCAGAATTACGCCTACGGAAAGACCCAGAAAATTGTAAATTACACCCATCCACTCGGCGTCACGCCTGGCCAGGTAATCGTTTACGGTCACCAGGTGCGCCCCCTTTCCGGTGAGGGCGTTCAGGTATAGAGGAAGTGTGGCTGCCAGGGTCTTTCCTTCGCCGGTCTTCATCTCCGCTATCTTTCCCTGGTGCAGTACCATACCGCCGATGAGCTGGACATCGAAATGGCGCATGCCCAGCGCCCTTACCGAGGCCTCCCGGACGGCCGCAAAGGCCTCGGGCAGAAGGTCATCCAGGGTCTCCCCCTGCTCCAGCCGACCACGGAACTCGTCCGTTTTTGCACGAAGTTCCGCGTCGGAAAGTGCCTGGAACCCCGGCTCGAGTTCGTTTATCACTTTTACATGCGGTTCGAGTCGCTTCAGTTCCCGGTCATTCTTGCTGCCTACAATTCCCTTAAATAATTTTCCCAGCATGGGCGTTACCGACTCCTTGTTTATGTTCGCTGCGACACCCTGAAGATATCGGGAGAGGCGGTCGCAATTTGAGAAATCTCGCAATTGTCGAGTATGTCGGGCCTGCTTCGTTACCGAGTACTTTCTATACCACAGCATGGCGAAGCCCGCTCTTCTCTGCATCTCCGGCAGGCTCTACCATCACTCAATTCAGCGTCACTCAAACTTTTTATTATAAAACAGAGAGGAGGAAAAGGGAAACCCGTAAATGAGTCCTGGCCAGCCCTGCTGTTAGTGTCTGCAATATAACCTTTTATTAGGTCATCCAAGTCATTAA
>JAWLEX010000161.1:0-5888 GCA_041685835.1 Desulfatiglandales bacterium | reverse complement strand
CCTCATTTACTAATCCCAAAATCTTTTCTGCGGTCACATTTTCCGTGACCCCCACCCCCGTTTCCCCTATACTCGAACCTTGAAAAGCGACTTCTTATCACCAAGGTGGACAGGCTCACGCTGAGCGTGATATCTTTCAAGGAAAGCGGCGCAAACTGAACAGCCTGAATTCTCAAGAGGATGGCCAATCGAAGTGGTTATTGGCTGAAAATGGCTGCCTTTTCTAAATCCACCGATGCACCCAGGGCCCGGGCGGCTTTGGCAACCACTTGTCTCAAATCGTTTGCCTTGAAGGGCTTTGAGATGAAATCAAAGGCCCCCTTTTCCATTGCTTCCCTCGCAAGTTCCATCATGGCATAGCCCGTGATCAGAATCACTTTGGTTCGCGGCGATTTCATCCGCACGTGATCAAGGACCTGCATGCCGTCGATCTCACCCATGCGGATGTCTGTCACTACCACGTCAAAGATCTTTCGATCGATACGTTCCAGGGCCTTTTTCGGGTCTTCAAATGCCTCCACATCGCAGCCGATTTTGGCCAGCGCCGGTTCTAGCCGCCTGCCGACGATCGGTTCGTCATCCAGAATCAGGACGCTCAGTCTTTCGGACATGGGTATTACCTCCTAACCCGGCGGATAAACCGGGATCGCAAATTGAGGGATTGAGAAATTGAAAATTATACTCTCACGGGGTTTTCCTGAACAGGCCGTTTTTGACATGGACCTCCACATAATCCGCTCCCTCCATGTTTTGTACCTGCTCTTTAATGGCAGCGGCCTTTTTCAGCTTGTTGCGTCTGGTCCCCTTTGTCTCGACAATAACGGTCCCTCCCTCGGCACGCACCTTCACCTTCGGGAACGTCTCTAAAAGCGCCGCACGAACCCTGCTTGCCAGTTCAGCATCCTTTATACACCTGAGGGAATAGGTCATGGGCGCAAACCGGCGGTACCCAACGGTCTGGGCGATGATCTTGATGGCCTCGTCCTTATGGATCTGGCTGAGACTGATGACCAGATCGTACTGCGAAGGATCGGTCTCGTCCAGTTGATAATGGGTTAGGGACCAGTGCTGGCGCAATTTCCGTTGGCGGTCGATGAGTTTTGATACCCGTTCAGAGGGGACATCCACTTGCCCTGAAATCTCTCCTGCCAGTTCGACCGGTTCGGCGAGGATGCGCACCCTGAGTGCATGGGAGATGCCAACGACATAAAGATGGGCGGCCAGTCCGTGACACACCGTGTTATCCTTTAGCAACTCGCCCAAGGTCGTGCTCTGCATATATGCCAGGCACCGATCCTGAAGTCTGGCGGACCGCCCCCAAGACGAGGGGGACGATTCCAAGGCCCACTCCAGCCTGTCCTGTGGAATCCCGTACCGGGCTGCAACAACGGCCAGAAGTTCCCTGTCCAGGCAGGCGTAATTCAGGGCCCGGGCCGCGTTATGGGCAATTTCCTCGCCCTTTTCGTACGAATCCGATGAAATAATAATGATGGACATAATATCGGGTCCTCTGTCTGTGCGTTTTTGTCTTCACCATTCGGGAGACTGCAGTAAGGCCTGTCAGACTGCTTGAGCCGGGGCCGGGACCCCGGGATGGACTTCAACGTGATGGATACCCTTGATTTCCCGGCCCAATTTCCTCGCGCTCTCTTGCAGTTTGTGCTGCAGGCGTCCCCCTGACTTGGTGTAAATCAATACATTTCCGAATTCACATGCAACCCTCACATCCACGTATTCGTCTGCAAGGAGAGCCTTCACCTCGCAGGCCGTAACCAGATCATCCATCTTGCGCCGTGTCTCCGGGGTGGATTCGAATTGCTTCAGCTTGGCAGCCTCACAGATGAAGGCCACCGCGTCGTCCACCGTCAATTTATGAATGTGGAGAACCAGGTCGTAAAGAGCGCTGTCCCAGGGGTCCAGGCCATAAAGGCTTCTGGTCCACTTACGTCTTTCCTGGTCATCCCGGAGGATGAGGGAGCGAGCCTCCTCCTCGCTGATCTTTTCCCTGCTCATCTCGCTTTTCACCCGGTCTCCCAGATTTGCAATGACCCTCACCTTCAGGACATGGGGTATGCCCATGAGCAGGAGGTGACCGGCCAGACCGTGATATACCAAGTTGTCCTTCTGGGCCCGGCAGGCGAGCGCATATCTTATGTAGGCCATGAAGGCCTGCTTCCCATGACTGAACCGATCCAGAATGGACGGCGCGTCGTGAATGGCCCTGATGAGCCTCACCTCAGGGATATTAAACCGGTCGCTGGCATCCAGGAGCACTTCCCGGCTGATGCACTCATAGCCCAACCGTGCGGCCACCTTTTCCGCCACCTCCTTGCCCTTGCTGTACGAACCCCGTGATATGGTTATGATTGCCATATGAGGACTTCTCCTTTCATAACCTTCGACGTCTCGCAATGACGTGTTCAAATTGCCCATGGATGCAATTTGACATCAAATCCCATACACCAGGGAGATGATGCCGATCATCACCGCCAGGAATACCACGCTGACCACCGCGCCGGCCTTCATAAAGTCCACGCTCCTGTACCTGCCGGGTCCCATGTAGAGGGCATTGACCTGATGAGTCGGAAGGATGAAGGAGTTGTTCGTGGCCAGTCCCACCACCAGGGCCGCCATCCGGGGATCCGCGTTGGCCGCAATGGCCATGTTCACCACCAGGGGGACCAGCAAAACGGTTGCGCCCACATTGGAGACGACCAGGGTAAAAACAGTGGACAGCAGGCCGATAATGGACAGCAGGACCATCGGACTCACCGTGCCGATGGTGTTCAGGACCGCGTGGGCGATCCACGCCGCGGTACCTGTTTTCTCGGTTGCAATCCCCAACGGGATCAGGCCCGCCAGCAAAAAGATGGTCCTCCAGTCTACGGACTGGTATGCCTCATCGATGGTGAGCACCTTCGTGATAATCATCCCCAGGGCTCCGGTCATCAGACAGACGGACAATTGGATTTTAAAAATCATGATCATAATCAGGGCGGTTGCCAGCCAAAACCCAGCAAAAACGGCCTTTTCGGGCCGCATCAGGTCCACATCAATCGGGGTTGTAAACAGGAGGCTCTTTTCTCCCTGGAGGGCTTTCAGTCTCTTCCAGGTCCCGTGAAGGAGGATGGCGTCGCCTACCCCGAGCGCCAGGTCGCCGATCTCGGCACGATAGATCTCCCCGTGCCGATAAATGGCCAGTGGCGTCACGCGGAAACGATCCTGAAGATCAATTTGCCTCAACGTCTTTCCCACTAGGGGAGAACGGGGTGCCACGACCGCTTCCACGGCGCCCGAAGCGCTTTCCGCCACTTCATTTTGGAAGACCTGAAGGGAGTCCTTCAGAAACATCCCCTCCTGTTCGGCCATGCGCTTCACGTCTCTTTCTACGCCGTAGACCGCCAGGTCCATGCCGGACCGCAGCTCCATGTCCGGGGGCGGGTTGACGATCTTGAAATCAGGGGGCTCGACAATGGCCACCACATTCACGAGATATCTCCGGCGAAGATCATCGATCCGAACCGGGTCCCGATAGTGGGTGAAGTCATCGGGCGTCTTGAGTTCATATGCCTCGCCGATTTCTTCCAGCGGGCTGGAGCCGTCTTCCTGTCCCTGTTGGTCGGATGCGGCGTCCGGCCCTTTCGGCAGGATGAACTTCCCAAACAGGACGAAACAGGCGATGCCGCTGATCACCAGCGCCAGCCCGATGGGCGTCACATCGAACAGCCCGAAGGGTTTGAGATTGAATGGCGCCATGAGGTCGTTCAGCAGGATCAGGGGGCTGGAGCCCACGAGAGTTAGGGTCCCGCCCAGGATGGCGCTGAAGCCGATGGGCATCAGGAGTCTGCTGATGGGAATCTTGAGGGACTTGCTCACGCGCTGTATGGCAGGCAAGAAAAGCGCGGCGGCGCCGATGTTTTGCATGAAACTGGAGATGACGGCCACTGTAAAGGAGATGGCGATCACAATTCGCGAAGGGCTGTTGCCGGCAATGCGGACGATGGGTTTTACCATCTTGTTGATAATGCCTGTTCTATCGAGTCCGGCCCCGATGATGATCACCGCAATAATGGAAACCACGGCGTTGCTGCTCAAGCCGATGAAGGCCTCCTTGGGGGTGACCAGGTGAAGGAGCGGCAGGGCGACCATCATCAGAATGGCTACCACATCCACACGTACCCACTCCACGATAAACAGGAATACGGCCACGCCGATCATCGCCATTACCAAGATCATTTCCGGTGTCAGTTGCTCCATAAGTGTATTTCCTCTGTCTGGGTTTACCTACAAAATCGGTTCAGGGTTGGATGTTCCTGCTTTTCCTTTTCACCTGCATCGGAGCGAGATCCCTTTCCCAAGTCCTGTTCATTTCACATCTCGCCCCGGGCGCTGCCTCAAGAGGCGGAATGGCCGCGTCAACGTTTGTGAAAGAATCCCACAACGCGATCGACCCAGTAGGCGCAACGGTAAATTACCTTAAGCCGGAGAGCCTTGCAGCGATTCTTGGGATTGGTGATCACAAGGCTGTCTTCGAGCTGCTTGAGAATTTTTTCCATCGGACTTCTGTATATTTCCATTTTGATTTTCCTCCATATGGTGGTTTTCTGTTGGGCTCGGCCCTGCAGGCCGCCCCTTCCTGCATGGCGAAGTCAACCCCAAAAAAGGATCGGATGCACACTGAAGCGCCCCACCCGGCATTTCTTAGGCCGATGCGGCGCTTGCAGATTGCTCATTTGCCCGGTCCAGGGATTTGACCGCCTTTTTAATCGTGTTTCGAAGTTCCTTCAGTTTGAAAGGCTTTGCAATGAAATCAAAGGCCCCCTTGGTCAAGGATTCTTTTGCCAGGTCCAGGGTAGCGTACCCGCTGATCATGATGACCCTGGTATGCCGGGATTTTTCGAAGACCTTCTCCAAAACCTGGATCCCGTCCATTTCACCCATGCGGATATCGGTGATCACGATGTCAAAATCCGTTTCTTGGAGACGATCAATGGCCTTCAGGGGATTGACAAAGCTTTCGACCCGGTGGCCATCCCTGACGAGGGTCGCCTTGAGGCGCTCTCCCACGATGGGCTCGTCATCGATAACGAGTATCTTGATATAATCTCTCATGGTTTTCTCCTTTTCGTGATGCCGGGTTGTTTGCCGATGGGTTCCATTCCGAAAATGCCTTGATGGACGGTTCCCATAACTCACTCCGCTTTATCTCGTGGGCCGGTGCGACCGTTTTGCAGACCCCCCGCTCTGGCGCCAACGTCCCCATCGCCCCTAAGCATGCACAATCTCCAGTCGTACGCTTCTTTTGCGGCTTCGCCGATCAGACAGTCGCTGGCTGTCTTTTCCTTGACCTGAATGATCTGGCTCGTCACCAGGCGTTTAACCTGACCCAGGAGTCGTCTGCCGATCTCGTCGTCCGCCTCAAATACCAGCAGATCAATCCCCTCTTCCCTTGATATATCGACG
The DNA here is from genome assembly GCA_041685835.1 of Desulfatiglandales bacterium. Lineage (GTDB taxonomy): Bacteria > Desulfobacterota > DSM-4660 > Desulfatiglandales > HGW-15 > JAIPEI01. Next base: position 425 of record JAWLEX010000161.1, on the reverse strand, counting down.
ATTTCCTCTTTCAAATCCCGGGCTGCAACATGGTGCGACAAGATCAGACCGGCCTCTCTGGCGCTGTTGATCAGATCTCGCAGGGTTTCTTCCAAAGTCGATTCGAGGGAATCCGCAGGTTCCATGGATGCGGCCTGCTGAAGAATATAGACCTGGGCCCCGAGCCGTTTGGCCAGGGCCAGGGCATGATGAACGCTTTTGAGACTCTTTTCCGATGCCCTCAACGGCACGAGTATCTTTTTTTGCAGCATCGCCAATTTTCCCCCTGGCCCTGTGCCTTGTCGCCTAACCATATACAATATCTGCACCAAACGAAGCAAGATAAGTAATATCAATTACTTAGATCGATACGACCCAGGATAAACTTATTTGAAAAGTTTCATTTTGAAACAACCGGGGAGAAAAAAGGCTTCTTGGCAAAAAAA
>JAWLEX010000039.1:0-25862 GCA_041685835.1 Desulfatiglandales bacterium | reverse complement strand
GTATCGAAAACTACCTGGCGGCGCTGATCGTGCTCTTTTTCGTGGGCCTGGTAGCCGCCTCCTACCTGTCCCTCAACGCCACTTTGATCATGGAAAAATTGTTTTCATCTGCGGCTGTGGTTTGTGGTTTGAGGCAATGCGGCACATCACCAACTGGAAGTCGGTGCGAATACGCAGGGCCATGGTTTGCTCCGGCCGGGAGTCGAGCCATATCCCATCCTGTTATTCATCTCCGCCTGTCCATCCCCAGTCATCGAACAGCACATATAGCGCCGGAATCACCAGCAGCACAAGTACGGTGGAGGTCAACAGGCCGAACACCACCGAGATCACCAGTGGCTTGATGGATGCCGCCTGGGTGCTCGTCTCCGCAAGCAGCGGAAGCAACCCGGCGATAGTGGTGGACGACGAGATCAGGATCGCCCGCAGGCGATCGCGGCTGGCCCGGCCGGCGGCCGCCACCGCCGAGAGTCCCTGCCGGCGATGCCCCTTGATGAACTGGATAAGCAGGATGGCGTTGTTGACTACGATGCCCGCCAGGGAGGCGGCACCGATCAGCGAGGGCATGGACAGATAGTAGCCCATCAGCACATGCCCCCAGATGGCGCCGATAAAGGCCAGCGGGATCGACAGCATCACGATCAGCGGTTCGACGTAACTGCGGAACTGAAAGGAGAGGATCAGGAAGATGCATATCAGACCGATCAGCAGGCCCCGGCGGATCGAACCCCCCGTTTCGGCGGAGCTTGCCACCTGCCCCTCGAAGACCACCCCGACCTTGGGGTGGCGCGCCTGGAAATCCACCAGCCGGCGGGCGCGCAGGTCGTCGACAATGGCCTGGCCGCTGGTTACCCGCGCATCCACATTGGCTTCCACGGTCACGGTGCGTTGCCCGTCGATACGGGTGATGCGCGCCCAGTCACGGCGCTCGGTCATCTCGGCCACAACTTCCAGCGGCACGCGCCGCCCGTCAGGAAGCTGGATGGTCTGGTCCGCCAGATCATCGAGGCTATTACGATCCTGCTCGGCCTGGCGCACCAGGATCTCGATGTCCCAGTCGCCGATCCGCTGAGTGTCGGCGATCTCGCCGAGGAGCGCTGCGCGAAGCTGAGCCGCCACCTCCTCAGCTGTCAGGCCCAAGCCGTGTGCGCCCTCGGCCAGCGAAAAGGTCCGCTGCGGCTTACCGGGGCGGAGGTCGTCGAGGACGTTGTAGACGCCGGTGTAACCGGTCAGGTGCGCCGACAAATCCAGGGCGGCCTTCTTGAGGGCGCCCAGGTCCTCTCCCTTAAGGCGTACTTCAACGGGCACCCCGGCAGGCCCGAAGCCGGGCTCCTGAATGATAAGGCTGTGGATGCCGGTGATCTCACCGATCTCCTCGCGCCAGGCCACGGTCAGTTCGTCCAGGGTGACGTTGCGACGCTCGGCCGTGAGCAGATCCACAATCACCGTGGCCACATGGGCGCCGGCCTCCCGGGCGCTGGGGTTGTGATTAAACCGCACCTGGACAGCCTCCACCAGGGGCGATTCGCCCGGCTGCTTCGGGGTGAGAAGCGCATCCAGACGATGCACGGCGGATTCGACCCTCTCTGCTACCTCCTCTGTACGCAAAAACGGGGTGCCTTGGGGCATCAGGATGCGAGCCTCGAGCACGTCGCCGTCGATGTCCGGCATGGCCTCGCTGCCGATGTGCCCGCCGGCCATAAAGCCCGCCGATCCCAGCAGCACGATCAGCACCAGGCCCAGCACGGCATGGCGCCTGCGGATCGCCGCATCGGCGATGCGTCCAACCCGCTCGCGAAAGGAGGAAAAACCCCGGTCAAAGGCTAACCGGAAGCGGGACTCACGCCCCTCACTCAGGCGCTGGACGCTTCCCTTGAGATGGTGCGGGAGGATCCAGAATGCCTCGATCAGGCTGGCCGCCAGGGCCGCGATGAGCACCACCGGCAGCACCTCCAGCACATCTCCCAATTGGCCGGCAAGAAAAGACAGCGGCGCGAAGACCGCTACCGTGGTGAGAAACGATGACAGCACACCCGGCATGACCTGACGGGTGCCTTCAACAACCGCGGTCAAGGGCGAGGAGTGCTCCTTGGCGTGGGCCGCGATGTTGTCGGTGATGACCACTGCGTCGTCCATGACGATGCCGATGGCCATCAAAAGCCCCACCAGCGTGATCATGTTCAAGGAGAGCCCTGTCAGGGTCATGACCGCAAAGGCGCCCATGAAGGCCGCAGGCAGTCCCAGCACCGCCCACAGCGCCAGCCGGGGGCGGAAGAACAGGCTCATCACCAGAACCACCAGCACCAGCCCCATCAAACCGTTTTTCACCAGCATCTGGAGCCGGTCCCGCACGATGCTGGTCATGTCCTGGGTCAATGTCAGCCGGACCCCTTCGCCCAGCCGACCGCGCTCGGACTCCACAAACGCCGTGATGTGGTCCATCACTTTCAGGGAGTCGTCACGCAGGGTCTTGCTGACCTCCAGCACCAGGGCACGCTCCCCGTTGAACCTGATCTGCTCCTCTTCGCGCTCCCCGACCTGCTCGAGCGTCGCTATATCACCCAGGGTCAGCTCGCCGCCGCCCTCGCCGGAGACCACCACCACATCGCTCAGCTCGCGAAGGGAGCGGCGCTGGTCCGTGAAACGCAACAGGATATCCCGGTCCCGGGTCTTGAGGGTGCCAAGCGGCATATCAATGCTCTGGCGCGCCACCCTTGCGGCCAGCTCGCGGGCAGACAGCCCGTACTGGCCCAGCACTTCGCGTGGCACCTCCACCTGCCACTGTCGTTGCGGGAGTCCATGTATGACGACGCCCGCCACGCCGGGCAGGGTCATCAGCCGTCCTTCCAGGGTCAGGGCATAGTCTTCCAGGTCCCCCAGCGGCATGTCGGCGCCGACCGCCACCGCAGCCACCAGGTCGCTCCGGTGAAGCTCGCGCACCACCGGTCGCTCGGCACGCGCCGGCAGGTCGGTCAAGGCGTTGACCTCGGTGTCTATTTCATTGAGGAAGCGGATCGCGTCACCATTGGACGCCATGGTGGCGGTGGCGACGGCAAGATTGTCCTGGGCCACGCAGATTAGTTCGTCGAGAAAATCCACCCCCTTGAGGCCATCGTAAAGACGGCGGCAGACTGCATCTTCGACGTCGCCTGCACTTGCACCCCGATATTGCACATCGATACCGACTTCAACGGGGCGATAGTCGGGAAAAGTCTCGCGTCTGAGCGACGGGGCGGCGAACAGGCCGACGGCCAACAGCAGGATCAGCAGCAGGTTGGCCGCGGTGGGGTGGGCGGCGAACCAGCGGATCATGGTGCCCCTCCCGCGGCCGACCTTTGCAGCCTCTGCTCGAGGGCCTTGTCGCGAAGCGGTGTCACACGCATGCCACGAAGCGCCGGCACCGGATCATCGACGATAACCCTGTCCCCTGGCGCCAGCCCATCGCGGATCACGGCCAGGTCGTTCTGCTCAAAGGCTACCTGCACCGGCCGGAACTCAAGCCGGTCGTCCCTGTCCACACGGTAGACCTCGCCCCGGTGCACCGCCGAGGCCGGCACCGCCAGCAGTGGTTCGGGGCTCTCGGTGGAAAGGTGCACACGCACGTACATATCACGTTGGAGGGGCGGGCGATCCGGCGGCCTGGCGTGGCGATAGGGCTCATCAACCATCACTACCACCCGCACGGTCCGGGTGCCCGGATCCAGGCCGCTGGCAACCCGGGTGACCCGGGCCGGCCAATGCACCGCCTCGGCCCCGACCAGATACACCTCGGCACGAATCGCAGAAAAATCCAGCCGGTCGGTGAGATCCAGGGCATCGGCTTCGGGCTGGGAAAAGGCCACGCTGCCCATCAGGCGGCGCATCATGGAGATGGGGATGTGCGCCTCCACCTCAGCGGCCTCGATGCTGTCGGCCTGGAAGACCCGCTGCCCGGCCCCCACATGCTGGTGCATTTCCACGTCGACCCGGCGGAGACGCAAATCATAGGGAGCAACGAAGCGGGTGTCCTCGAGGTCCCTGCGTGCATGCTCCAGCCGCGCGGCGGCCCGCTCCACCTGGGCCTTCAGCCGCTCACGACGGGAAGGAAGGACCCTTAGTTGGTTGTCCAGTGAAAACACGGCCTGGCGCCGGGCCAGAGTTGTACGAACCTGCTCATCGCGCCTCGAGCTGGAAACAGTCCCGCTTTCGGCCAGGCTTTCGATACGTGACAGCTCCTCCTCGGCCAGGCTCAGCCGGTTTCGCTCCAGTGCCAGCAGGCGGCGGATGTTGTCCGCTTCGGCCTCAACCTGGTCCTGCTCGGCCGCCAGGCCGGCAAGCTCCGCTTCCGCCTCGGCAATGGCCAACCGATAGCGGCTGGGGTCCAGCGCCAGAAGCAGAGTGCCTTTCCGCAGCAGGGTGCCGCTTTCCAGGTCCTGGTGGCGCTCTATAACCCGGCCGGGCACATTGGCGATCGCCTGCCAGGTCTCCGCAGGGCGCGCAAGGCCGTAACCGCGCGCCTCCTGCCGAAACACCAGAGGTTGCACCTCGATCACCGCCAGGTTCGGCACCACGGAAGCCGAGTCGTCCTGGGTGGGTGTTTGGCGATTCACCACAAACAGCACGGCCAGCCCGAGTCCAACCGCCAGGCCGGCCAGCACCGTGATCGCCCGTCCTATACGCTTAAAAGAGAGCTTCATTTTTACTTACCACTTTAGGCACCAATGCCATGGCGTACACTGCGAAATCCCATTCTCTGCAATAGCGGAATGGTCCTTGATCTTGACAAAGACTCCTCATTTCTGGATGGAAACTAGTTAATATGTCAGAAAAATTTATTGTACTGTTCACTGTGGCAACTTAAAAAAAATAAGGATAAATACACTCAGCGCGGATCAGTTCAAGGGCCGTTTCCAGAAGCTGCTCGTTCCGCACCTCTGTTTCCGCCTTTCGGGCTCTCGTTTCACGGCTCTAATCAAACAGGATAGTGTCTCACCATTCATAATATGAGGCTCAATCCGGAAGGAATTTGGGGGGCAGGTCGGATTGGCCTTTGAATGCCAGCCCCGACAGGACCATCATGGTGGCCGTTCCATGGGCCAGTAAGCGTCCGGTGCCGTCCTCGATGCCGGCTTCCGCCAGGCAGATGTTGCGGCCGGCTTTGATCAAGCGGCCCCCGGCCACCAGTCGACCGGCGGACACCGGGGCCAGATAGTTGATTTTTATATCAATCGTGGTCAGACCAACCCCCTCCTCCACATCTGCATATACGGACCAGAAAGCGGCGGCATCCATGATTGCGGCATATACCCCACCATGCACCACGCCGTATGGCTGAAGATGCTTTTCCTGGAGAGCAATTTCCAGGTGAGAGACCCCCTGGGCAAAGGATTCGAGGCGCATGGACATAAGTTTTAAAAAGGGACAGGCGTTTACTTGTTCGGCTACCGCCCGGACATGCTCGGGGTTGAGTCGGCGCATATCTAACTCTCTTTCCTGGATTCAGCCTAGTTCCCATCCAGAAATGGTCTTTTTTGCCAATCTCGGCGTCAATCTGCGAGGTTGCTTGTGCGGCGCACTCCAGTACGCCTCCGCGCAAACTCTTGATTTGACTCGGGCCACCCATGGCCCTCGCCCTTCGGGCGCCCTGATGGGCGTCCCATTCCGCTATCCTGCGGAATGGTCCTTGATCTTGACAAAAAATCCTCATTTCTGAATTGGAAACCTGCCAGCGCCCAAAAAGCGTTTCTGGATGGAAACCAGCCTATTGACACACTGTTGATCAAATCGTAAAAAACCCGGGACCAAGTCAACTGCCCTTGTAATTCCAACGGGTTATGGGCTTACCAGCGACGGCCGGGACAACCGCTGGGCCAAGTTTACATGAAACTGCATGTTTTACAAGCGTGTTAACCTGTTTGGTCAGGCTGCGTCTTCAAGCTTCCTGCTCTTTCCTCTATGTTGCAGTCCATTCAAGGCGCGATAAGGACAAGATTTAACGTATAAAATGCACTTGACAATGGCCGGCCAAGCAATTAGAACACGGCTTGAAACATTGTTTGAAACAAAATTGCACATGGCGATACGGGTGGATCCGCCCGGAGAGCAGGCTATGGAGACAAACAAGAACACCAAGGCCCGAATCCTGGAAGCCGCCGAGCGGCTCTTTGCCGAACACGGCGCCGAAAAAACCACCCTGCGGAAAATCTGCGCCTCAGCGGAAGTCAACCTGGCTGCGGTCAATTATCACTTCGGGTCCAAGGCGGAACTGATCAACGCCTTGCTTTCACGCATCCTGGGTCATGTGATCGAGGAGCAGATCACCCTGCTGGACCAGGCGGAACAGCGCGCCGGGGAATCGCCGCCGCAACTTGAGGAGGTCATTCATACTTTCCTGGGCCCGATCTTCAGCACCGCCTGCAAATACCCGAATACGCGCGAGCTGTTCGAGAACCTTTCCAAGGCCTATGGCGACGTCACCCGTTTCCGAGGCCATGTCACGGCCACGCTCCAACAGGTCCATCAGCGCTACATGGCGGTGTTTACCCGAATGCTGCCCCACCTGACCCGAACCCAGGTTCTTTATCGCTACGCCTTTTTGTGGGCCGGCACCCATGATCTCGTAGAGCAATGGCTCCGCGAGGATTTGCAGGTCATCTTCGCCTTGGACCTCGGCCTCTCCGAAAACTTGCTGGATGAGATGGTCCGGTTCATGGCTGCAGGATTCAGGTCAGGATAGGCGCAAATTTTACACCAATGCCTTATGCTGTGATCGAACGATAAACAGCTTAGAATTGGACATAAAACAACCGTTAACTTATGGTTTGAGGCCGTCAATGAGATATTGGATTTGCATGATTATAATGCTGCTTGTTGTGGCTGCCGGGGACGCGTTCGGCCAAGCGCCGGCCGAGCAGCCGCCGGCAAGGGTAGTGCTCGACCAGGTCCAGGAAAAATGGGTGGCGGAAAACACCCCTGTCGTCGGAACGATTTATTACGACCGGGCCAGCAGCCTGGCCCCGGAAGTAGCCGGCATCGTCGACTCGGCTCGGGTCCGCGCCGGCGACCGGGTGCGCCGGGGGGACGTGCTGTTGACCCTCAACACCGATTTCATTGACAAGGAGATTGCCCTGGTGCGGACCCGCATCGCCCAAGTCGAAAACCAGATGGAAAAGGCCGACAAGGACCTCCGGCGTTACGAAGCGCTGTACCGGGAGGACGCCACCAGCGAAAAGCTTTACACGGATATCCTCTATGCCCGGCGTGGGTTGGGCATACAGCGCGACGCCCTGGCCCTGGAGCTGGCCACGGCGGAGCTCAAAAAGAGCAAGAGCACCCTGCGCGCGCCTTATGACGGCCAGTTGCTGGAAAAAACGGTGGATGTGGGCAGCTATGTCGGCCCCGGAACGGTCTGCTTTCGCATGGGGGCACTGGAGTCTCTCTATGTCAAGGTGCCGGTGACCGAAAGCCTGGTCAAATACGCCCGCCCCGGCGATCCAGTGGATGTGACCATCAACGCCCTGGACCTGGAAATAACCGGTACCCTTGACGGGTTTCTGCCCGTGGCCGACGTGATGACACGCAATATCATGCTCAAGGTCAAAATACCGGCCTCGGACCAGATGGCGGAAAACATGTCGGCCACCGTACGGGTGGCCGTGTCGTCTCCCCGGATGCTCAAGCTGGTTCCCCGGGATGCCCTGGTCAGCCTCCAGGGCCAGGATTCCGTCTATACCGTGCGTGAGGGCAAATCTGTGCCCCTGCCGGTGCGCATCCTGGCTTACATAGGCACCCGGGTCGCCGTGGAATCGGAACCCCTGACCGCCGGCATGGAGGTGATTGTGGACGGGGCCCAGCGCCTGCAACCCGACCAGCCCGTACAGGTGACCGCGCCGTAACCGCCCACCCAGGCCTCCTGAGAAAACAGTAAAGGCACGCCATGGATACACTCAGATACGTCATCAACAAACCGGTCACCGTGGCCGTGGGCATGCTGCTGGTGCTGCTGTTCGGCATCATCGGACTCATTAGACTGCCGGTACAGCTGGCCCCGGACACCGAGCTGCCCAGGATAGAAGTCTTTACCATCTGGCCGGGCGCATCGCCCAGCGAGATCGAAAACGAGGTGGTGGAAAAGCAGGAGGACAAGCTCAAAAGCATCCAGGACCTCCGGAAGATGGAGAGCACCTCCTACAACGGCTTTTCCCAGATCACCCTTACCTTCGGCCTCGGCACTGATATCAACACAGGCGTTCAGCGGGTCTCCAACAAGCTGGACGAGGTGTGGGACTATCCCGACGACGTCAAAAAGCCCATCATCAACACCTCGGGCGCCAACGCCAGTCCCTCCATTATTTTGTCCCTTCAGATGCGCAGCGGCGACCCCCGGCAGGTGACCCGCTACCAGACGCTTTTTGAAAACGAGATCCAGCAATACCTCGAACGCGTGGACGGCGTGGCCTCGGTCATAGCCTTCGGCGGTACGGCCGACCAGTTGGAGGTGGTGGTGGACCCCATCAAGATGGCCCTTCACGGCATCACCATCAACCAGGTGATAGCCAAGGTGTCGGCCGCCAACCAGGACACCTCCGCGGGCGTCCTCAATATCGACCGCAAAAGCTACCGCATCCGCACCGCCGCCAAATTCGAGGCCGTGGACGACCCTTTGAACGTGGTCATTTTCGAAGACGGCACCCGGCGCATCTTTCTGCGGGACATCGCCACCACCCGATTGGGCAATGAGATCCAGATGTTCGCGGTCTTCGACGGCGGGGCGGACAGTATCGTGGTCATGATCCGGCGACAAACCGGCGCCAATGTCCTGGAACTGACCGACAATATCCGGGCTGTGGTGGACCACCTCAACAGCGAGGTGCTGCCCGAGCACAATTTATACCTGAAGTGGAATCACGATCAGACCCCTTACATTCTCAAGGCCATCAGCATTGTCCAGAATAACGTGTTCAAGGGCGGCCTCCTGGCCGTGGCCGTTCTGCTTCTGTTTCTGCGCAGTCTTCGCTCCACCCTCATTACCGCCCTGGCCATCCCGGTATCGGCCGTGGGCTCCTTCCTCTTTCTCTGGCTGCTGGACCGCAATATCAATGTGGTCAGCCTGGCCGGCATTTCCTTTGCCGTGGGCATGCTGGTTGACAATGCCATCGTGGTACTCGAGAACATCGACCGGCATCGCCGGATGGGCAGGCGCATAGCCCAGGCCGCTTACGAGGGCACCAAGGAGGTCTATGGCGCAGTCATCGCCTCGACCCTGACCACCGTGGCCGTCTTTCTGCCGATCATTTTCATGCGCGAGGAAGCCGGACAGCTCTTCAAGGACATCGCCATCGCAATCACGGCGGCCATCCTGCTGAGCCTGCTGGTTTCGGTCACCATGATCCCCACGGCCATGAACCGGATGTACGGGCGCGAAGTGCGCAAAAAGAAAAGCCCGGACAGCCGGTTGCACCGGGTGGGCGGCCGCCTGGTCAACGGCATTAGCGCCATTTCGGGCTTCTTTCGCAAAACCATCCTTATCCGATTGTTATGCATCATCGGCTTTACCGCCATGGCCCTAATCATCGCCTGGTCCCTGATGCCCAAAGCCGAGTACCTGCCCCAGGGCAACCAGAACATCATCATGAGCATCCTGGTGCCGCCGCCGGGCTACTCCGAAAGCAAGCGCCGGGAGATCGGCGACTACATCTTCAACCAGATCAAACCGTACATGGAGGAGGACGGCAAGGACGGCATCCCCCAGATCCGGCACATGTTCTACGTCAACGCCGACATGTTCGCCATGGTGGGCACCGTCGTGACCGAGGCCAACGAGACACGGGCCCGGGAGTTGATCCCTTTGATGAACCGCATCGTCAACTCCATCCCGGACATGTTCGGCGTCAGCGTCCAGCCGGGCATCTTCCAGACCGACCTCGGCCAGGGCCGCACCGTGGACGTCAACGTCTCCGGCGACGATCTGCCCACCATTATTCAATCCGCCGGAATGCTTTTCGGCGCCCTGTCCCAGGCCCTGCCCACGGCCCAGATCCGTCCGGTACCCTCGCTGGAGATGACCTACCCTGAAGTCAACATCATCCCGGACAAACGCAAAATGGCCGCTTCGGGCCTCACTGAGACCGATCTGGGCAACTATGTGGCCGTAATGAGCCAAGGCAAAATCATCGGCGAATACCGGCCCACCGGCGGTTACCAGGTCAACCTGGTGATCCGCGCACCGGAATTCAGTTATGCGACCCCCGAGGAGATCCTCAACGCCATGATAGCCAACAACCACGGCCAGCTTATCCGCATCGGCGACGTGGCCCGCATCGAATACGGCCGGGGCATGACTCAGATCGCCCGCCTGGAGACACGGCGCAACATCCGGCTGGAGGTCACCCCGTCCGACGACCTCCCCCTTCAAGCCGCTCTGGAACAGATAGACGGCCTGGTGGCCGACCTCAACCAGGAAGGCAGGCTTCAAGGGGTCTCGGTCAACACCGGCGGCAACGCCGACAAGCTGACCGAGACCTTCGACGCACTCAAGTGGAACTTCGTGCTGGCCGTGATCATCATCTACCTGCTGATGTCGGCCCTGTTCGAAAACTTCTTCTACCCCTTCATCATCCTGTTCGCCATACCCCTGGCCGCGGCGGGCGGTTTTGTGGGCCTGTGGCTGGTCAACGCCACCATCGCCCCCCAGCCGCTGGATGTATTGACCATGCTCGGCTTCATCATCCTGGTGGGATCGGTGGTCAACAACGCCATTCTCATCGTGCACCAGTCCCTGAACAACGTGCGCTTTGCAGGCCTGCCCGGACCCGATGCCATCTCAGAGGCGGTGCGCGTCCGTATCCGGCCCATTTTCATGAGCGCCAGCACCACCATACTGGCCCTGTCGCCCATGGTGCTCTCCACCGGCTCGGGCAGCGAAATGTACCGTGGCATCGGTTCGGTGCTGCTCGGCGGCATTGCCATGTCCACGATCTTCACCCTGGTGGTGATCCCGGCACTGCTGGCCTTTTTCATCGAGTTGGAAAAGCCACGAACGGAGGAGAACGAGGGAATTTAACGAAACGGCTTTTGGATACGCGTACGCCGGCCCCGGCGTATCGATGGCCCCGGTCGGCCCTTGGCTAGTGCTCCTTCCGGGGACAGACCATCGAATCAGTGCATGACCGGACATCTGACGTGGCGACAAAAAAATTCAGCTGCAAAATGCATCATCTCGCCCCGCGCCCCTCGATTGTCGCAATCTGCATCGAGTATGCCGCGGATTGAAGCAGCTGTGTCCAACCTTTTGAAACTTTTGTCTATTTCAAGTACACCAACCCCTTTTCCGACCCAGGCCGTCCCTTTCCGCATCACTCGGGATTCTGAAGCCTGAGGTCCCGGACCGAATCATGCCCGGGAAATACAGCTGTAATTCAACGATTGACGGATTCGTAACAACCCATAGGCTTTTGCACAGACGCTGCGAGCGCTGAGAAAATTCATTAAAATTTAATATGTTATCTCCTTAACCTCCGCTTGCCTTGCTAGAAGGCGACCTTTTCGCATGCTCATCAAGGTTAAGTCGACTCCCTGCTCGCAGGCAATTCGGCACGTAGATTGCTCTACAGGAGAGCAAACCGCAGCGGCGGGACAGACCCGCCAAGGAGGTGTGCCATGAAAAGTAAAACCCAAGAGGCCTTAAAGAAAACGCAGCAGGCCGTAGTCTACGACATGACCAGTAACCTCTGCGTCTGGAGCCGGGCGGGCGTTATCAAGCCCACGACGTGCATGAACGCCTACGACTGCCTGGGATGCCCATTGGACCGCAAGCTCAAACAGGACATCGCCAAAGGCAGGCTCAAAGACGGAAGGGCACTGGCCGGTTGGCAGGTCTCCAGGGACATGCCTCATCGGGCCTCAGAGCGGAAAAAGTGCCGTCATATGCTTTCCGGCCTGGTATCGGTCAAGTACTGCGTGAACGACTACGACTGCGAACATTGCGCCTATTACAGGATGATCGAGGACGCCGGGCTGGCCGAGCCCCTGAGCAAGGTGGAGCAGACACTGGTGAGCGGGTTTGCCATGGCCCACAACTACTACTACCACGCCGGGCATGCCTGGGCTCGAGTGGAGTACGGCGGACGTGTGCGCGTAGGGCTCGATGACTTCGCCTCCCGTGTATTCGGGCCTCTGGACGCCCTCGAGCTCCCGGGGCTCGGGGCAACAGTGGGCCAGGGGGAACCGGGGTTCGGTATGTTACGCGGGGACCACGCCGCTGATTGTCTCAGCCCGGTGGAGGGTGTGGTCGTCGCGTTGAACCCCAAGGCCGAGGCCGGCGAGTCCCTCTCCATGGAAGCCCCCTACGACGGCGACTGGCTTATGGTGATAGAACCGGTCCGTATGAAAGGAAACCTTCGAAATCTCTTTTTCGAAGAGGAAAGCCTGGCATGGATGGAGGACGAGGCCCAGCGTTTGACATCCATGATTGCGGAGGAAACAGGATACCAGCTCGCCGCCACAGGCGGCCGCGCAATTCCCGACATCCTCGGCCAGGTGCCCGGCCTGGACTGGGACCGGCTCAAAGGCGCCTTCCTGCAAACCTGATCCAACCGGGGCGGCCCTGCCGGGGCCGCCTCACACCAGAGTGAAGCGAAGATTCAGGTTGCCGGGCGGGCCTTTTTCCGGGCCAGGAAAAGTCGAAGTTTACACTCCGGGCAGAACGCCATGGAGAGTTCGTCGATGTGCTCCGCACCCAGGGAAAACCGCATAAGACATCCCTCTTCCCTGCAATGGGTGAGCCCCAGGACATGTGCCGTTTCATGAAGGGCGACCTTGGCCAGACGTTCATAGACACGAGCCGGGGCCGCAGCCGTGCCGTCTTGATTCCCTTTCAGGCGGTGAATGGAGATGACGGCGGCACGCCCCTGGACCTGGGCCTCCCCCAGGACATAACTGAAGATGGGAAGACAGAGGTCACCGCTCATGACCCCAAGCCTCAAGGCATCGCCCGATGCCCCTTCCTCCAGCATGCCGAGGACAGGCAGGGCGTTGTATTGCCGGCGGGACGGGATCAGGGCGAAGTCCGGTACGGGGACGGCCGGCAGCAAATCCGCCGGAAGGCCCATGATGGCCTGAAGGTTGGCGGCCACCACGGAGATCGCCACCCCGTCCACATCGCCCAGGGGTACGATCTCCACATGACGCACCGACGGATCGACAAAAGGGCCTTCTTCCGCCAGGGCGTCCTCATCGGCCGGTGGGGTGTCTTGTTTCATGTATGAACGCCATGGGCCGCGTGCCCGAACGCCGGTCAGCTCGACCTGCCCAGACCGAACTTTTTCATTCGCCGCGCAAGGGTCCCCCGGTGAATGCCCAGGATCCGGGAGGCCTCGGAGATGTTCCATCCGCAATTCTGAAGTGTCTTCTCGATGTGACGGGCCTCCACCTGTTCCAGGGTCCCTTCGAACGGGACCGTCTCCTCCCGGGGACGAAGAAACGTCAGGTCTTCAGCCTTGATGGTCCCGCTCCGATTGACCACTACGGCGCGCTCAATGACATTTCGAAGCTCACGCACGTTCCCCGGCCAGTCATAGTCCTCTATCAGGCGCAGGGCCTCCGGTGCGATCCCCTCCACCGGCTTGTTCATCTCGTGGGCGAAGTGGTGCAAGAAGTGGTGGGCCAGAAGCGGTATGTCTTCCTCCCTTTCCCTAAGGGGAGGGACCATGATGGAGATGACGTTGATCCGGTAGAAAAAATCGCTTCGAATGAGGCCGTCCTCCACCAATTCGGCCAGGTCCCTGTGGGTGGCGCAGATCAGGCGGAAATCACTAGTCACCTCGTGTTGCCCGCCCAGACGCATAAACCGCTTTTCCTCCAGGGCCCGAAGCAGATTCACCTGCATGGGGAGCCCGATCTCGCCCACCTCATCCAGAAAAAGCGTACCCTGGTTGGCCATCTCCAGACGTCCGAGCCTTGTCTTGACTGCGCCGGTAAAGGCCCCCCGCTCGTGTCCGAACAGCTCGCTTTCCAGAAGGTTCTCTGGAACCGCGCCGCAGTTCACGGCGATGAAGGGGCCGTAAGTCCTCAGACTCCGCGCGTGTATTGCCCGGGCCACGAGCTCCTTGCCCGTGCCGGTCTCGCCGCTGATGAGGACCGGCGTATCGGTCTGGGCCACCTCCTCGATATGGGCGAAAACGGTTCGCATGGAATGGGAACGGCCCAGGAGGTCTTCGAAACCCCCCGCGTCCCATTCGGCAAGGCGGGCCTGCATGATGTGGTACTCGTCCATGAGGCCTTTCTGCTTGACCAGCTTCTCAATGAGCAGCATGAGGTGTTCCGGGTCGAACGGCTTCAGCAGGTAGTCGGTGGCCCCTTGCTTCATGGATTCAACGGCCGACTCGATGGACCCGTAGGCCGTTATCATGACGACCATCACACGGGGATAATCCTCCCGGATGCGCTTAAGCAGTTCATGGCCGTCCATACCGGGCATCTTGATATCAACCAGGGCCAGGTCGCACGGCCTTTGGGACAGCATCTCCAGGGCCGCGGCGCCGCTCGGGGCCAGACCCACGTCGTGACCCGCCTTCTGCAGCCAGGCACCCAGGGATTCCCTCATGGCCTCCTCATCGTCCACCACCAGGATGCGGAACGCGCCCATTTTCACTCCTCCCGTTCTTTCCGACCGTCCGGCAGGGTGATCCGGAATGTGGCACCCCTGCCTTTTTTGCTCTGGACCGTGATGTGTCCGTGATGCTCCCGAATTATCCCGTAAACCATGGAGAGGCCGAGACCCACGCCGTAACCGTCCGTCTTGGTCGTAAAAAAGGGCTCGAAGATGCTGGAAAGATGCTCGGAGGCGATCCCCACGCCCGTGTCTTCCACCTCGAGCCGGACCTGACCCCCTTCCTCCCTGCCTCCCCGGATCATCAGCCTTCCTCCGTCGGGCATGGCCTCGATTGCATTAAAAATCAGGTTGACCAGGCACTGCTGGATCTGGGTGTAGTCGCCCCACACCTCCAGGGGGGTTTCATGGAGTCTCTTGCTCAGATCAATATTGGAGAGTTCGAGTTTATGTCGCGTAAGGGTTATGATGTCATCGAGCATGACATCCAGGTCGATAAGCTTGGGTTCCATCTTCTGTTGCCGGGAAAAAGACAACAGGTTGCTCACGATCCTGCCGCAACGCTGGGCCTCCCGGAGGCTCAGGTCCAGGTATCTTTCGAACTGTTTGATCTGTTCCGGCGAAGGGGCTCCCTCGCTGAATGAATCGCGAATCAGCTTGGTAAAATTGATGATCGATGCGATGGGGTTGTTGATCTCATGGGCCACGGAAGCGACCATCTTGCCGAGCGCTATAAGCTTATCCTCCTGGACCAGTGCAGCCAGGTCCTTCTTGAGGGTCTGCGTCCGTCGGTCCACCTCGTTATCCAAGTCCGTGGTGATGTCCCGAATGAACTCGACCACCTCCACCACCTCCCTCGCCTTGTTGAACAGTGGAAAGGTGGTGACGTCACAATAGACGGACCTTCCGTCGCCGAGCCGGTGCTCGTGAATGGCATGGGCGGTCAGGCCGGTCTCCAGGGTCTCCTTCATCGGGCAGGGGGCTTCCGGGGCGGAACAGGGGACGACCTGATGGTGGGTCACCTGGAAACAGAACCGGCCCATGGCCTCCTCTTCAGCCAGGCCCGCCATTCTGGCTCCCATCTTGTTGATCCATTTGATGCGGTAATTCGTGTCCAGGACCATGGCCCCCACGATGGTGGCCTGGGCCACTGCCCGGACAAAGGACTTGGTGCGGTGGATCTCCTCGGCCTGTTCCTCCACCCTCTTGCCGGCGGTGAGGACGTCGTGCACGATTTCTTGAAAGAGGACCGCTGCAGGATAGGGAAGGACCGGAACGTTAGAGGGTGCTGTCCTGGTGATCCTTGAATAGAGGTCCTTGTCGTCCGTAAGATTGATGATAAGATCCACCCCGGGCAATTCCAAAAGCCTGGTGTAATCAGACGTCGTAAACACCCCCGCCTCGCTGGCGTAACGAAAACCCGCCGCATTCGAATCGATGTCCGCCACGCCGACGATCTGTGCCTTGAAGGCCCGTTTCGGATCATCTGATTCCAACACCTGAAGAAGGGAAAGGCAGCGTCGTCCGCCGCCTATCACGGCAATCCTGAGTTCGGAAGGCTGGGCCTGTGTCCGGTCCTGCGGAACGGGTTTCATGTTGCCCCTCCTTTTTCCGGATCACTGGTTTGGGAACCGACTCACAAGATATTATTGTACCGGGGATGGGCAAGGAAAGAAAGGCCGTCTTTTAAAATCATCCCGCTGCGTCGGCTGTCTCCCGGCTCTTTGCAGCCCCTGTAACCGGCCTCAGCCGTGGGTAAGGTTTCGTTCAAGGTGCTCGCGGGCCCGCTGGTAGATCCCTGAGATACGGAGGGAATCACGGGGAAGAACGTCATGGATTTTTTCAAGAAATTTTTTGTCATGAATAATCTGAAATGTCCTGTGGAAGTTTATATCGTAGATCCAACCGATCTGGAGCAGTTTGAAATCATTCAGGGTCTCCAGATCGGACATTTGAACAACCCTGCCGTTCATCAGGGCCTCGTAGACCGTATCGGAAACCCGGTCACTGTCAGGCAGGTCCAGTTCGATGGTCTGGTTCCGGCTGTTTTCTGCATTCCGGTAGTATTCCGTCACTACCCGCCAGATATCCACCTTGTCCGCGTCTCTGAGCAGCTTCAGGAAAAACAGGCACCGCTCCGATTCGCCGGCAGGCAGAAAGGCGTGGTTGTGATATCCCACCACAAGGAGAACTATGTCGGCCGCAGCAGGAGCGAGACCCCTCAGAACCCCTTCGGCCTGGATGACCTTTACACCCAGTGCGGCATGGTCCTCGGATCTGTGATCGGCGAATGTCCGGTACCGCCTGAATTGATTGAATCGACCGATATCGTGCAGCAACGCGGACGCTTCCGCGATACAGAGATCTTCACCGGATAAACCAAGACTTCCGCCGATATCGAGGATCGCCTCGCATACCTTGCGGGTGTGCTCGGCCTTTAAGTCCATATTTTCCTGCACCATAGGATCATCAGAGGAAAATCGATCGACATAATCCTCGAACCAGACCTTCAAGTTCGATATATAGCTGGAGCCCATCTAATGCCTTTTTAGCGGTGCCTTTTTCCGGCAGGCATGCAAGCTGCAGACGCCGAAGGGCGATCACTGAACCTGGAGCAGACCTGCCGTCGCATCTCAGGAAAACTGGCCAGTTTCAAGCTGGGGGATTGCCTGGATGCCGGGTTGATCTTATCCGGCAAGTAGGCTGCGCACTACCGGCCTGCCTTCCGGGGCGGTATCAGGGTTGACAAGTCTCAGAAGTAATACCTGGCCCTAAGCTCCAGGCGACGGTCATTCTGTTTTTCGCCGTATTCAGAGAAACGATCACCAATGAGCATTACCGCCTTGAGCCTCAGCTCCAGGTTGGCCACTCCGGTGTAAACCAATTCCGGCGAAACAGAGAGGCTCTTATCATCCATATTGAATATGCAGGTAAGGGACGGGGTAAAATAGAGGATGTCAAAGGGCTCTTTTTGGCTTACCCTGAAGTATAGATAGTCTCTCATGGGGTTCATTCGGCCGTATCCGCCCTGAGCCGGCCCGGATGCTCTCCTCAGCATAGCGTCATTGCCTGTTCTGATATATCTGTCATACCCCCTTTCGATAAAAGATAAGTAGCCCGCCATCTCTCTTTCTGTAAAGCCTGTGCCATTGCGAAAGTACTCCAGGATATAGGTGGTCTCCCGGGCGCTCAGATAGCGAATCCCCAAAAGATAGCTCCATACGCTGGATCGGGTTTCAAAGGGCCTTCCATCCCGATCAATGGAAGTCTTGTGGAAGTCTTTGACCCATGCAAGCTCCCCGTGAATCTCGAAGTTGGACGTAATGTTTCGGGAAAAATCAACCCCGTAGCGGGAGGTCTTGCTGCCACCTGAAAGGAACATGAGATCAATGTCCGTATCAAGAAACAGGAAGTAGAATCTGGCTCCAAAATTGAGATGGCGGTCCTCGCCGAAATCCCTGTTCATGTCTCCATAAACAGGGAGAACAACGGGAGTGAATGAAAACGTCTTAAGGGGGCCATCAAAACTTTTGATATAATCGAGTGAGAATACGAAAAACCCCTCCAAATCAAGGGCCGGGTCGTCCGGGTCTCTGGGCCTGTCGAAAAAAGCTGCCGGGCTCCAGGCATACCCCGTGCCCCATTTCAGGGTCTTCTTGCCAATGTCTATTTTGAGGGATTGTGAGGGCTTCAGGGAGAGGAACCCTTCGTAGAGGGTCGTTTTCCCGGACCAACCTTCGTACGTGTGATTGAGGTTGCTGTTGGTCCTTAGAAAGGCCCGGGCGATTCCCTTTTCATAACCGGCTTCCAGTTGAAGGGTCATGTCGTATTTTTCAAGGGTGGAACTTTCGTCACGATTATAAAACCTGAGCCTGTAAAGCGCCGCATCCCTGTCCGTCTTGTAAAGAGTCGGCCTTATCTCGGCATACCCGCCCAAATTAAAGGGCCTTTTTTCAATCTCATCGAGATCGAACGTGTAGTCTTCGGCCGAACAAGGGGAAAGAAAGGAAGGTATTGATGCAAGGAGCAGCAGAAACACCGTCCACGGCATTCGAATAAGGCCCATTGTTGATATACTCGCAAAATGCCCGTTTCATAATTTCACACATCGATTTGAACAGGCATTATCGTATAGGGTGTGTGGCGATCGGACTTACCTTTCAAATCATCTACCGCAGGGAGTCCAGGTTGGGCATGAATGTGAGAGTAAAGACCTCATCTCGGAGTTCCCGCGCCCTGATATTGGCAAAAAGCATGATTGACTTATAGCCCTTGTAAAGAGGGCTGTCCGTCTCCATGACAGAGGGCCTTACGATCCCGTCCCCGAAATCTTTGATCTCCTTGAAATACAGGGTCTTGATAAGCATGGAAGCCTCGGTCATGCACTCGATGCTGGTGGGCAGAAGGTTCTCCTTGTCAACCCGCATCCTCAGTTGATCATAGGCCACCGTCCTTGTCTTGGCCTTGAGGTGCAGCAGGTATTCGCTTCCTTTGTCCTCGATCTCTGCTACGTCATATTCCTGGTGGTACTCAAGCTGCATGATGTCGGAGTTATTAAAAACCCCTCCAACAACCGACTGAAGGCTCGTTATTCTTACGGGCTTTCCCACGCCGGGGATGTAAAGCCACATGTTCTCTCCCAGCCTCAATGTGCTGCGGCCTTTCTCGCTTGCCGGGGAGATAAAAAGCGCCGCCAACTTGTCGGTGCCTTTTTTGACGGTGAAGAGTACAAACTCCTTTTTTTTGCCGTCCGGTTCGATGTTAATCAGCTTCTTGTACATCTCGTGGGAAGGAGGGGCAAGGTTACGGTCGATCTCCCTGAGTAGTTCGTCCCCATCCAAGGCAAAAACCGGCGCAGTAAAGAGCAAAGCAATAATCATTATAAGTGGTTTAATCATTATTTATCCTTCTCCATATTAACCTTATTTTACAACCTCGAGGACCTTCTCCAAGGCCTCTTCAATGCCGCCTTTAAATGCCAGATACTTGATTCCCTGGCTTTCCATACCTTGAATCATGTTTTGGCCGAATTTTCCGGCCACGACAAAGGTCACTCCTCTTTGGGCCAGAAAGGGCACAATCGATCTGCCCGCCCCCCGCCTCGTGTTCCTGTAGGGGTTTTCCAAGGCTTCCATCATGCTGCCGGCCTCGTCAAATATTAGGAAATAGGGGCTTTTCGCAGCCACTTCGCTTAGTTGTGCGTTTACGTTATTTCCCTCGGAAGCCACTGCGACCCTGACTTTTTCCCCGGAGTGAGCAAGGCCGGCCACAAGGCAACAGGCCACAAGAACTGAAAAAATCAGACTTTTCATTTTTAAATCTCCTTTCTACACATACCCAAGGGCCTCGATAGGATCCATTCGGGATGCCTTGAAGGCCGGTTGAAGACTCGCCACAACCGCAACCGCAATGACAATACCCGAGACCATCAACAGGTCCTGGATGTTCACTGCAGTCATGAGAACGATATCTGATTGTCTGCCGAAATCATAGGTTAACTCCGCCAAATTGAGGAAATAGATCATGGCGGTGCTCAGGATGCTCCCGGCAATGGCGCCTATTGCGCCCAGCAGGAGGCCTTCGACAAGAAAAAGGGACAGTATCTTTCCAGGCAGTGTGCCGATGGCCGCGATGGTGCCGATCTCCCTGACCCGCTCATAGACCGCCATGATCATCACGTTCATGATGCTGATGAGCACCACCGCGATCAGCATGAGCTTGATAAAAAAGGTCATGATGTCGATCATGCGGGCTATATTATAGAAGGGAGACAGCTTTTCCCAGGTGCTCACCTCAAAGACCGGCTTTCCCTCTTTGTTGAGTTCCGCGGACAGGCTTGCCTCCAGGCCCCTGTGGACATCCTGGAGCCTCTCGAAGTCCTTGACCCTCACCGCGATCTCGCTGATTTCCATTTCTTCCATTCTAAGGATATCCACGGCATCTTCGATATGAACATAACCGTCCCTGCCTCCCGGGCCGGTGGCACTCTCCAGTATCCCTGCGACCTCGAGCTGCTTCCCGTTGACCGAACCGTCCCGGTTGGTGGCTATGACGACCACCACATCCCCCACCTTGACTTTCATGCCCCTTGCAAGGAGTTCCGGCACCAGGATTTCACCTTTCCTTATGGCCTTTTCCCCTTCGGTTATCCTCGGCAGAAGCAGAGGAACGGTTTTAGCCTCCTTTTCAGGATCCACCCCGTTGAGCCGGATATTTGTCGTCTCGACGAAATTGCTGAACCCGCCGCCGAACTTGATTCTTTTTGAGTAGGCCTCGATCTCCGGATTTTCATCTAACAGGGTCTCCACCTTTTTGACGGCCTGGGGGCTCATGTTCATCGTGAGAGGCAGGGTATCGATGGCCGCCAGGTACCCCTTGCGGTGGATCTGCATGTGCCCGACGAACGAGTCTGTGATCTGCCCGATCATCAATGACTTGAAGGACCCGGTGACGGCCATGAAGCCCGTTACGAACAAGACCCCGACGACAATCAGGGAAAGAGTCAGCAGGGTCCTCCTTTTATATCTTGCCAGATTTCTTGCGGCGATCTTGATAAGATTAGCCATTGCCGCTTCCTCCGAGGTCTTCTCTGTTTTTCAATTTGCCGTCTTCAATCCTGTAGATGAATTCCGCCTCACCTATGATGCGGTCGTCATGGGTCGAAAACACAAAGGTCGTCTCGAACTCGTCCCTGATCTTTTTCATGAGCCTGAGAATGCTCATGGCCGTGTCACGATCCAGGTTGGCGGTGGGTTCATCCGCCAGGACCAGCTCCGGCCGAGTCACCAGGGCCCTTGCAATGGCGACCCGCTGTTTCTGTCCCCCTGAAAGCTGGTCGGGCCTTTTGTCCTTCTGTTCCATCATGCCTACTGCAGCCAGCAGGTCCTCAGCTCCTCTTTTCCGCCTGGAAGAAGAGGCGTTCTGGACCATGACAAGGGGGTACTCCACGTTTTCATAAACCGTCAGCACGGGAATCAGGTTGAAGCCCTGAAAAATAAAACCTATGTGGGCGCCCCTGAAAACGGCCGCTTCGCTCCTTCCAAGGCGTGTAACGTCCACTCCGGCGACAAGGAGCCGCCCTCCCGAGGGCCTGTCAAGGCATCCGATCAGATTCAGCAACGTGGTCTTCCCGCTCCCCGAAGGACCCACAAAAGACAGGAAAGATCCTTTGTCGATGGAGAAGCTGATCCCTTTGACGGCCTGAACCGCGGTCGTTCCCCGGCCATATGTCTTGGTCAGGTCTTGTCCGATGATGAGTTCCACGAGACCTCCAGTTTCAGTCTTGATTGTTTCAAAAAACCTTTCACGATACAAGGTGCACAGTTCATGCCGGTGGCAGCAACCACCCCCATGGCCCGGCCGCTGGTAATGGCGGCTCCTGCAAAGGCCATGTTCTTCCGGTTTGATATCGGGACGTTTTCCTTGAATATAAATATCAGGGGTTTTAGGTTCTGGTGAAGCAATATCTCCCAAATTATGGAGGGCCTTTTTATTGGAAGTGCATTGCTCCCAGTGGCCTACACAGGCCGCTCTTCCCCTCTTCCCAGCAAGCGGACAAGAAACACGCCAAAAAGGACCAGCGCCCCATTAACAGCCAAACCCAAGCCGAACGAACCCAGATCGCCTGCCAGTGCGATGCCGGCAGGGACAACCCCGCCACCCAGGATCGGCGCGACAGCCAGGCTCAGAGAAATGGTCAAGGCACGGTTCTCCGGCGTGGAGATACCTGAAGCGGCCGAAAGGATCGGGGGGAAAAGGCAGGCGGCCACGGCGGCCTGAGCGAAAATGGTAACGGCCGTAATGCTGCGCGGGCCGAGTCCCAGCAATATGACTGTGGCGCCGGTCAGAAAAAGTACCAGGCGAAGGGTGGCCCGGGGACTCAGGCGATCGGTAATCCAGCCGGAAAGCAGGACAATGCCCAGCCCGGGAATACGCGAGAGCCCCAGAAGCCGGTTGGCCGCAGTCAAATCGAACCCACGCTCGTTCACGAGGAACAGCGGCAATACAGCATAGACGCCGGTTTCCACGCCGACCGCCAGGCTGATCAGTCCCGCCAGCCCCCAGAATGCCGGGTTCCCGGCAATCTCCTTAATCCTGTGGATGCCGGGAAGGGAACCCCGTGTCTGCACATCGGCCCCCCACCTGGCGTAAACCGTACCCATGATCGCAAGAAAACCGGCCATGACCAGGTATCCCCAGCGCCAGGATCCAACTGCGAGTATAGCCGTAGCGAAAAACGGGGCCAGGATCAGGGCGAAATTGGGAGCGAGCTCATGAATGCCCATGGCTTTTCCCCAGTCCTGGGACCTGATCAGGACGCTGATCAGCGCGATACCTGAAGGGACGTAGAGCCCCCCTGTCACTCCCAGGAGGAAAAAGCCGAGGAACAGCGCCCAGAGCGACCCCATGAGCCCGACTGCGGACATGGCCCCGGCCGCACCCCACAGCGAAAAAACAATGCAGGACTTGTAGCCGAACCTGGCTGTCAGGAAAGACGCACCGAGCTGGCTGAGAAAGAACCCCATCCCCATGAAGAGGATAAAAAGCCCGCCCACCGAGTGGCTGATGTCGAGGTCCTGTTCCATGGCGGGCAGCATCGGACCGACCAGTTGCCTTGCCATGAAGTGAAGGAAAAAAATCAAGGTCAAGAAGAAAACCGGGTTCAACTCCTTGACAAGGCGGTCTCCAGCCTGGGCCGGGCCGGACGGCCGTTCCGGCGTCGCTTTTCCGTTTTGACCCGCCTGTTTTGCGGGGTGTCCGGTCTTAAGATTCAATCGGTCTGCCTCTTCAGGCCCCTGAAATTGACCCGCATACCATCACTCTTCCATGGCCTCCAGCACGGCCTTTTGAAGGCATCTTCAAACCAGCAGGCTCGCTTCGAAACGATTTCTGCGCTTCTTTCCATTCAGCCACTGCGCGTAAGACGCCATTTCAACCACCATGCAGCCCCGCCCAGCAGAAATATCACAAGGCCCACCCAGGCAAGGTTTCCCCAGTTCGGCTCCTCGATCAGCCGAAAAAGCCTATCCGAAAAGACCGTAATGACCAGGATGCTCGGAATCATTCCCAGGGCGGTCCCGACCACGTAGTCCCGAAACCGAATTCTCGATGCCCCAAGAATGATGTTCATAACGGAATAAGGCACCAGCGGAAGGTTCCGGGCCACCAACACTGTCAACCATCCCTTGCGCGCAAGTCTGCGGCTGAGGCGGTTGAGCCTTTTACCTGTAAGCCTGCGAACAGCGTCTTTTCCCAGAAACAGGCCCAGGCCGTATGTCACTACTGCGCTCAGGACTGACCCGGAGAGGGCATACAGAAACCCTTCAGGAAAAGGAAACAGGACCCCGGTTAACGCGTGAAGAAGCGTCACAGGAAGCACTACCATTCCGCCCACAACATACGCGGCCAATATGCCCAGGGGGATGCCGAAGGTCCCCTTGAGTGCGGCGCCCCAGGCAAGCAACTGCTCGCGCGTCAGCCAGTCCCTTAAGGGAGTCAACCCCCACAAAGCGGCCAGCACAAGGAATGCGCCGAGCACAAACAAGAACACGGAAATGGGACGGCGCGAGGCCCCCTCGTCTTCATCGACAAGGAACCGGTCCATCAATTCATCCAAGGCGGCGGGATATTCCGGGTCAACGAAAGGGATGTCCCTTAACCCCTGGTTTTCCCAGAACCCGCCTTCGATGCCCAGCGGCTCGAGGCTTCGCTCTTTGCCCCTGAAGGCTTCAATGGTCTCGATAAGAGAGCCGGTTTCCCGCCAAACCTCCCTGACCTTCCGGGAGTCCGTGCCCAGGTGTTCCGCCAGAAGACGGTTCCTGAGCCCGGCGGCGGCCTCCTCGACACGCCGGTCTTCCCCTTCTTCCACCGCCAGATCACATTCCGAGTCCAAACCCAGGGAGCGGTTGCTGAGATTGGATGAGCCCACGCGAATGAGGCGATCATCAATGACCGTGACCTTGGAGTGAACCACCGGAGAGGTGCCTTCCCGGTCTAAGACCGGCCGGTACACGCGGAGCCTGCCGTTTTGATCCGCCTGCCGGAGTCGGTCAAGAATCTGCCGGCGCAGATTGTCCATGGTGCTCTGCTCCAGCCATCCATCACTCTTGCCGGGAAGCACCAGGACTACCTCCGGCCCATGTTCCCGCTGAAGGCTTTCGGTCAGGGCATAGGCCACGGCGCGGGACGTCAGGTACTGGTTTTCCATGTAGATGGTCCGGCGGGCCGATGCAATGGCATCCTCATACAGCGCCTTCACCTCGAGGACCTCGGGGTTTCCCTTGTAAGCCGGTAATGTCCTGGCAATAGCGACGTCCACATCGGTGAGATCAGGAGAAAGGTCTTCGGGCCAGGGAGCGGGCAGGCGGTCTTTGGTCTTAAGCCTCACAGGCCTCCCGGTGGCGCGTTGCCAGCGATCACGAAAGAGGTCTCCAAGGGCGGCGGCAGCAGGGCCGGCAACCGCCGCCTGCACGTCATGAAAGGGCCGGTAGGGCTGTTGATTAGGGTTGACTCTGCGGGGGTCATGCACGCGATGCTCAGGTGTGTCCCAGCGGTTCTTCGTGATATCAATACCGCCGCAGAAGGCCAGTGCATTGTCCACCACCACGATTTTCTGGTGCTGTGAAGCGCCCACCGGATGCTCTGCGTCCATGCGGAACCGAATTCTCCTGTGAGCCCTCCAACCCAGGTTGAACAAGGGAAGGACGTCCCGCTCAAACAGATAGATCATTGAGAAGTCCCAGGACAGGATGTGGATATCCAGTCCGGGTTTGCCTGCAGCCAGGCGGTTCAGGAAATCGCCCAGACACTCTCCATCCTCTTCCGGATCCAGAACGGTCCTGCTGTCTATGTCCCAGGCGGCGATGTAAAGACTCTTTCGGGCGCGGCTCGCCGCCGACCTGAATGCCTTGAAGTAATCGGCCGCATCCACGATAAACGCCAACCGCTCGGCCCGCTCCTTCCGCCAGCAGTTGCGCCCGACCTTTAGGATACGCTCCCTTTCGCTTGTCGTTTCTTTTCCCACTGCGAACTTTCTCCTGTCGGGGCGGAAGGAAATAGCTTTTCAGCAGTGCATCCATCGGCCCTCGCATAGAGTAATCGCGATATGGAAGAATATCCCGGAGCCTTGAGCCGTGTCAATCGGCCTTATACGGATTTGCCGGGCTGAATGACAGGATTAGCGCCTTACTTCTGAAAAGCTGTCAGAAAAAACAAGAAGTGTTGATGTTAGTATAATCGAAATCGGGATCGAAATCGGGATCGGGATCGGGATCGA
>JAWLEX010000038.1:0-25970 GCA_041685835.1 Desulfatiglandales bacterium | reverse complement strand
GCAATTCCTATCAACTTCACCGCCTTGGAGTGAAGGATACAGCTTTCTGATTTACCGTTAAGACAGCCGAACGGCTGGGATCGTGCCCATCCAGAAACGCTTTTCGGGCACT
This sequence comes from Desulfatiglandales bacterium, assembly GCA_041685835.1. Classification (GTDB taxonomy): domain Bacteria; phylum Desulfobacterota; class DSM-4660; order Desulfatiglandales; family HGW-15; genus JAIPEI01. The sequence goes on along the minus strand of JAWLEX010000038.1, from coordinate 25,858 downwards.
GGCAAGTTTCCAATTCAGAAATGAGGATTTTTTGTCAAGATCAAGGAGATCAAGAGGTTGCGCGGAGGCGTACTGAAGTACGCCGCACAAGCAACCTCGCAGATTGACGCCGAGATTGGCAAAAAAGACCATTTCTGGATGGAAACCGGGATCACTGGGGCAAAGAGTGAGTGTCCGGTGCGTGCACGGGGGTAGCCGGTATATCGGCAACAACCATTTGGGAAATCAAAAGAATCGATGGAATAAATCATGGCGGGTCTGCCCCCCCTGTGTATGAAAGAATTGACCCCAATGAGGTATTCATGGTACACACCGTTCAATCGGCAAGTACGGTGGAGCCCATGGATGGGTGCCCGGCTCTTGCGCCGCGGCCCCGCGGGACCTGAACTACGTGCCGGTGTTCAGTAATGCCCGCCGTCGAGGAGTCTGACCAACCATGCTGGACCTCAAATTTCTACGCTCCCACCTGGCCGAAGTCAAGGAGGCCTTGGAAAACCGGGGGGCCGATGTCGATCTCACTGCCTTTGAACGGATGGACGAGGAGAGGCGGGGCCTCCTGAGGGAACTGGAAGAACTGCGACACCGGCGAAACACCGTGAGCCAGGACATCGCCCTTAAAAAGCGCAACAGCGAAGACGCCACGGATATGATCGCCGACATGAAAAGGGTCTCCTCTGATATCAAGAAGAAGGAGGAGAGGCTTGCGGGAATCCAGGACGGGTTCGAGCCTGTTCTCTATGAAATTCCGAATCTACCCCACGAGTCCGTTCCGGTGGGCCGCGATGAGAGCGCCAACACCGTAGTCCGGACATGGGGCCGCATTCCGGAACATGATTTCGAGGTCCTGCCCCACTGGGAGATCGGGGAAAAACTCGGTATTCTGGATTTTCCGCGCGCGGCCAAGATTGCGGGCTCGAGGTTCGCCCTTTATCGCGGGGCCGGGGCCCGTCTGGAGCGTGCACTCATCAATTTCATGCTCGAGGTCCACACCCGTGAACACGGGTACACAGAGATACTGCCTCCATTCATGGTGAATGCCGACAGCATGACAGGCACCGGGCAGCTCCCCAAGTTCGAGGCTGATCTGTTCAAGATTCAAGGATGGAATTACTACCTGATCCCCACGGCCGAAGTGCCGGTTACCAATATCCACAGGGATGAGATACTTGACGAGGCGGACCTGCCGATATCCTATACAGCCTACACCCCGTGTTTTCGTTCTGAGGCCGGATCCCATGGAAAGGACACGAGGGGGTTGATTCGGCAGCACCAGTTCAACAAGGTGGAACTGGTCAAATTTACTCGCCCGGAGGATTCCTGGGACCAGTTGGAAGCCTTGACACGGGATGCTGAGGATATCCTCCAGCGACTGGGACTGCCTTACCGCGTTGTGACACTCTGCACCGGAGACCTGGGCTTTTCCGCCGCCAAGACTTACGACCTGGAGGTGTGGCTTCCGGGACAGGGCCTGTACAGGGAGATCTCCTCATGCAGTAATTTCCGTGATTTTCAGGCCAGGCGCGCCGGGATCAGGTTCAGGCGTAAGGGTGGGAGCGGCACCGTTTTCGCCCATACCCTTAACGGGTCCGGACTTGCAGTGGGGCGGACCGTTGTGGCGATTCTAGAGATCTACCAGCAGGCGGATGGTAGCGTGGTTATTCCTGATGCGCTTCGACCGTTTATGGGGGAAGTGGAACGCATCTATCCGGAACCATTATGACCAGTCCAGACGCCGCTTTCGGGAAAAACTGGCGGGATTATCAGCGGCGACTCCAGCGGATATCCCGCAGGAGATATCTTCGCTCCAGGTTGCCTGTGCTCTGCCTCTACGGTTTATTGTTCTTTTTTCTTTTTTCCGCCGTCGTTCTTACGGGGCCGTGGCTCTTCGCCCACCTCAATGTCATACCGCCGGGACAGCCCGGATCCGGGCCCGCCGTTGAGGACGAGGAAGAGGCACCCTATCGGCTCCTTCGCCAGGACCTGCCCGAAATCCTGGGGCCGCTCAGCCCGGGACAGTTGGGGGATGTCACGGCGTTCACGGTGGATGCGGACGGCCGTGAACTCCTGGTGGAGACGACCCTGGACCCCGGCCTTCAGGCCTATCTGTCTAAACTTCTCAGGCGCTCTCTCACCCACCAGGCCGCAGTGGTGGCCATGAGCCCGATCGACGGTCGGATCCTGGCCATGGTCAGCTATGCGGACGGTGAACCGAATCTGATAGAGAACCTGTGTCTTCGAAGTAACTATCCTGCAGCAAGCATCATAAAAATCGTGGCCGCGGCCGCCGCCATCGAGGCCAAGGGTTTCAATCCCGAAAAGGTCCTCACTTATCGGGGGCGCAGATACACTCTTTATCGGAGCCAGCTCGAGAACATGATCGATAAGGGACCATACACCCATGAGATATCTTTTCAGAGGGCGTTTTCCAGTTCGATAAATCCGGTGTTCGGCAAGATCGGTATTTTTCACCTTGGAGAGTTCCTTATTAACGAGTACGCCCGGAAATTTCTTTTCAATGAGCCTATTCCGCTGGAGTTTCCCCTGACGCCGAGCTACATCGGCGTCCCCTCGGACGATTTCGGCCTTGCCGAGATCGCCTCGGGCTTCAACAAGCAGACCTTGATTTCGCCGCTCCATGCCTGCATGATAACGGGTGCAGTGGCAAACAGGGGTACCATGATGACCCCCTGGATGATTCGGAGGATTCGAGACGCCGAAGGGAAACAGGTCTATGCGGCTGGCATTGAACCCCTTGCCCGGCCCATCACCGAAAGCACGGCCCTGAAAATGATGGACATGATGGGGGATACGATGGTGAACGGGACCGCCAGGAAGTCATTCCGGACCCTCCGAAACAAGAAGGCCTTTCAGGAACTGGACATCGGCGGGAAGACCGGTTCGATCAACGATCGGGAGGGCCGGTACAAGCTTGACTGGTTGAGCGCGTATGTGCTGCCCCGGGACGGCCGCCAACCCATCAGCCTCACGGTACTGGCCATTCACGGAGAGAAGCTGGGCATTCGCTCGCGAAGCCTTGCCCGGTACATTCTGGAGCATTACTACGGGCCCTAGGACTTATGCCGGATGGACCCCGGTGTTTCCGGCAAAGACGCCTGAAACGCCGGGGGAAAACAGCTCCGGCCGCCCTGGTGGAAACGGCCTTTTTGCATTACGACCGGCAGCAGGTCTTAAACAATGCCGGCGCAGGGTATAGTCCGGGGAACAGGAGGAGACAGGAATGTGCGGCATCATTTGCTATACGGGGACCGAAAAGGCCCAACCCATCCTGATCGAGGGGTTGAAGCGGCTCGAATACAGGGGATATGACTCTGCGGGTCTCGCCGTACAGAATTGCGATCACATCGACTGGCATCGCACCGCCGGCAAGATCGTGGAACTGGAACACAGGATCCAGGGGCTCGAGATCGATGGGACTTCCGGCATCGCTCACACCCGATGGGCGACTCACGGGGAGCCCAACGAGGTAAATGCACATCCACAGACCGACTCAGAAGAGAACGTGTACGTAGTGCACAACGGCATCATCGAGAACTACCTTCAGATCAAGAAGCGGCTTATGAAGGAGGGGGTCTCGTTTCGGTCGGACACGGACACAGAGGTCCTGGCCCACTTGATCTCCAAATTTTTCAGCGGGGACTTGGCCGAAGCGGTCAGACAGGCCATGGGCGAGCTGGAAGGGACATTCGGCCTTGCCGTGATTCACCGTCATGCGCCGGGAGAGTTGGCCGTTGCGCGGCGAGGGAGCCCTTTGATTATCGGCGTGGGCGACGATGGGAATTTCGCTGCATCGGATATTTCCGCCATGGTGCGGTACACCAATAAGGTGGTTCACCTGAACGACAATGAGATGGCGCTTCTTACGGGAGATGGTTTTTCCATCTCCACGGCGCAGGCCAAGACGATCCAGCGGGACACGGAGACGGTTGAGTGGCTGCCGGAGGATGCTGAGCTGAACGGTTTTCCCCACTTCATGCTGAAAGAGATTTTCGAGCAGCCGGAGACGATCCGCAACGCCATCCGGGGACGGATTGAACCCGGAGAAGGGGTCCCCAAGCTCGGCGGGATCATGCCCGTTTGGGAGAAATTGAAGGAGTCCCGTCACATCGTCATTGTGGCATGCGGTACGTCTTACTACGCCGGAAGCGTGGGCCGATACATCTTCGAGGAACTGACCGAGATAGACGTTGAGGTGGAGCTGGCCTCGGAGTTCCGGTACCGGAAGCTCAACTTTTCGCCCAACACCTTCATTATCGCCATCAGCCAGTCCGGGGAGACCGCCGACACCCTGGCTGCGATTCGGGAGGCGCGCCGCAAGGGCGCAAGGCTTTTGGGTATTGTCAACGTGGTGGGGAGTTCCATCAGCCGTGAGACTGAGGCCGGGGTTTACAACCACGCCGGGCCGGAGATCGGTGTGGCCTCCACCAAGATATTTATCTCTCAACTGACTATCCTGACCCTGCTCGCCCTGCTCCTGGGGCGGCACCAGAAACTCTCACTGACCCAGGGCGTGGAGGCAATCAAGGCCCTTTCGAGCCTGCCCGAGCTGGTGACCCAGGTACTGAGCCAGGACAACCACATCCAGGCCATTGCGGAAAAATATTTCCGGTGCGGAAACTGGCTGTTTCTGGGGCGGAAGTTCCAGTACCCCATTGCCATGGAAGGAGCGCTCAAACTCAAGGAGGTCTCCTATATCCACGCCGAAGGGTATCCTGCAGGTGAAATGAAGCACGGACCGATCGCCCTGATCAGCAGGGAGACGCCTACCGTGGCCGTAGTGCCCTTGGACGCCATGTACGAAAAGATGGTCAACAATATCCAGGAGATAAAAAGCAGGAGAGGGCCTGTTATAGCTATCGCTACACAGGGGGATGACAAGATCAAGGACCTGGCGGACGAGGTGATCGAGATCCCTCCCACCCTGGACTATCTCTATCCTGTCCTGACCGTGGTGCCTTGTCAGCTGCTGGCCTATCACTGCGCCAGGTTCCTGAACCGGGACATAGACAAGCCCAGAAATCTCGCCAAGAGCGTGACCGTGGAATAGTCCGGGCAGGCCCCCGGCCGGCCCGGAGTTCCATTGCGGTTACGGCGGATTAAAAAAAGTGCGCATACCGGCAGAAACTACCAGGCGCAGGGACAAGGCGCTCTTGAGGCTGCGACCGGTGGCGAGGGCCTGTCTCTCGCCTTTTTTCCGGGTTCGCGCTTATGGCCTCGAGCATCTGCCCGGGAGAAGCGGTTTTGTCCTTCTCGCCAAACACCAGCGTTGGGAGGACATTCCCCTCCTGGGTTTGACTGTCCCCCGGCCCCTGTATTACGTGGCCAAGGCGGAGTTGTTCAGGTTCGCCCCGTTTGGGTGGGTCCTGTCCTCTCTGGGCGGCATTCCACTGAACCGGGACCGTCCGCTCCAGAGCCGGAGATCCCTTCGCGGCATCATCGAGCACCTGAAAAGCGGCGAGGGCGTGGTCATTTTTCCCGAAGGAACCTATTACAGGGACCGTATGGGACCGCCCAGGAGGGGCCTGGTCCGCATGGTGCTCTCCAAGACTTCCCCGCCGTTTGTTCCCGTAGGGATCCGGTATCGAAAAGGCCTTAGGACGGACGTGGACATCAGGTTCGGCCGACCCGTCCCGGCGGAAACGGGCATGGAGGCGCGGCATTTCCTGGACCGGATGATGAAAGAGATAGCACGTCTTTCCGGCCTTTGAGCTCCAGAATCATGTCTCGTAAAGATGCTGACTGGATTTTGCCAGGAATATTTTCATTAAGAGGGGTGGCCTCCCTGTAAGCTCCTGAGCGCCTGGAGGGTGTAATGAGCGGCAAGGATCGCATTCGGGAGGAACTCGAGGCGGGTGTGCTGGAGGGTGTTTACCCCGGTGCCTTGCTGGTGGCGGGTCTTGGCGGCGAGATCGTGTTTTCCGCTCATGCCGGGCGCCGGTCTCTTGAACCACCCGGTTATGAGGTTGACGGGGAGACGATTTTCGACCTGGGCTCCCTGACCAAGCCGCTGGTAACCACTTTGGCTATGATGCGGCTCGTGGACCAGGGCTACCTCGACCTTGACAGGCCGATTGCGGAAATCCTTCCGGGCAGCCTTCCCGATGACAAGGCGGATATCACATCCCGGCTATTGCTCTGTCACGCCGCCGGTTTTCCGGACTGGCGGGGTTACTACAGGCGGCTCGAGGGTGTGGACCCTGAAAAGCGCAAGGCCCGATGCCGCACATGGGTCCTTGAGGAGCCGCCGGTCTATGGGCCCGGGAAAGGATCCATTTACACCGATCTGGGATTCATGCTCCTGGAGTGGGTCGTGGAAGAAGCCGCCGGGGTGGAAATGGGTGAGTATGTGGAGTCCCTGTTTTTCGGGCCCCTCGGCCTCGAGCGGACTTTTCTGTTTCGAACGGCAAGGCCCTCCGGTTTTGAAAAAGAGATGTTCGCCGCGACCGAGCGCTGCCCCTGGAGGGGGCGCATCCTTCAGGGCGAGGTCCACGACGAGAACGCCTTCGCCCTGGGCGGCTATTCCGGCCACGCCGGGCTGTTCGGAACGGCCGGGGAGGTCTTCACGCTGGCCTGCCTGCTCCGGGACCACGTGCTTGGCAATAGGAACGACCTGTTTCGGTCTGAAACGGTCCGGGTCTTCTTTCAGGGACAGAAGGATATCCCGGGGTGCGGGCGGGCCCTGGGGTGGGACATGCCCTCCCGCAAATGCTCGGCTGCAGGGCGTCATTTTTCCAAGCAGAGCGTGGGACACCTGGGTTTTCCCGGTACGAGCCTTTGGATGGACCTGGAAAATGACGTACAGGTGGTACTTCTGACAAATCGCGTACACCCGACGCGGGAGAACAGGCTGATTCAGGGATTCAGGCCCCGCATCCACGACTGCATCATGGAGGAGTTGGGACTGGCAAAGGGATGATGGAATAATTCTTTGTGGTGAAACAAATCAGACCTGAGAAAAGTGAGGGGTGGAGGTGGGGCCGCCTACCGGGGTTCCCCCCACAGCCAGCGGTCACAGAAGGAAGCGGGGAGACGCGCACTCAGGCGGACCAGCAGGGAGACTACTGTGACGGCCAGGAATGCCCGGGCCCACAGAAGTCCGGAGAGGTGCCCTCCAACCAGGACCATGAGCATGGTGTCCTCAAAGAGACTGTGGATGAGGCCCATCAGCGTCAGGGAATAGAAGACGTCCCGCTTGTCTATGCGTCCGGAGCTCGCCTCCCGTATGATCAGCCCGCCCCCGTAAGAAATGCCCAGGGTTACTCCGATGATGGCGATGGTGGATGCCTTGGGGCCGATTCCCATCATGCGAAGCACGGGTCGCAGGACACGATCCATGACCTCGGTAATGCGGAGCCGTTCGAGGATTCTCATAAGGAGCAGAAGACCCACGATGATACCAAAAATGGACGCCAGGTTTTTCGCCTGGCCCAGTGCCCAGGACAGGATGGTCTCATTTTCGGGCGCAATACCCGCGCCCGGGCTCAGGAGGATTTCCACAGGCCCCTGGTGAAAGGCGAACCCTGAGTAGACCAGGTGAAGGATCCACCCGACGACAAGGGCCGAAACGATTCGTATGAATCCCTGAAACAGCAGGCGCGGCCCCGATTTCTGGGCGATCTTCAGTTCCACGGGCAGGCTGTGGGCCACCAGGATCATGGTGCCGAGTACCGTGGCCTGGGCCGTGGTCAGGGGGGCGTCGTCTACGAGCGTGAGAAGCACCACAATGGAGCTGTAAATGTTGTTCAACATGGCCGTTGCCCAGACGAGACCCATTTCCGCGGGCAGTCCCACCAGGCCCATAACCGGCTCCAGAGGGACCGCCAGGTACCGTATCATCCCCAGTTCCTTGAGCACCTTTACTACGATGAGCACAGGGATCATTATCCTGAACAGGGCATAGCTCACCGAAAAGGCTTCCCGCACCAGGGCTGCGGTCTTGTCCTTGAGGGAGATCAGGAAGTTCACGGCATGGGCGGTCATAGGGTCGGCTCCAAGGGGCGGAAGTATAGATCAACCCTGCAGCAACCGCAATGCAAAAGGACGACAACCCGCGGGGAACAAGACTTTCACTAATCCCCGGACCACCGGCACGGACCGCCTGCAGGGACCACATACACCAGTCGAACCGGGGTGAGCGGCCCCTGAATCATTTGTTTCTGGCAATGGCTGTTTTATGTTGAAATGCAGCAGCCGGCTATGATATATATTACGCATTTCTATGACCCCCACACAACTGACCGGTAGATACAAGCACCCCGATTGCAGCTGAGCGCGCGCACACAGTACAGGCAGTTCGACCTTTCCTGAGGGAGGGGCGATGAAGATGGAGACCGCCCGGGGCCTCCGGGCGGGCAATGTCAACCAAAACAATGAGGAGGGAATCATGAAGATCCTGAAATTGTGTCTGGTTTTGGCAACAGCCATCCTTTTCCTGACGGCAGGCGCGGCCACGGCGGCGGAGACGCTCGATACGGTCAAGGCGAGGGGATTTGTCAAGGCCGGGGTAAACGGCGATGTCTTCGGCTTCAGCATGCCGGACGAAAAGGGGGTGTGGAGAGGGTTGGACGTGGATTCGGCGCGGGCTGTGGCTGCGGCGGTATTTGGTGATGCCGACAAGGTGAAATTCACCTCCCTGACGGCGGTCCAGAGGCTGCCGGCCCTTCAGAGCAAGGAGATCGACGTCCTCTGTCGTAACACCACTCAGACCTTGACCCGGGAGACCACGAACGGCCTGAACTTTGTCCAGGTCAACTATTACGACGGCCAGGGGTTCCTGGTGCCCAAGGAGCTCGGCGTCAAGAGCGCCAAGGAGCTGGACGGTGCAACGGTCTGCGTGCTTCCCGGGACCACCACCGAGATGAACGCGGCGGACTTTTTCCGGGCCAACGGCCTCACATGGAAGCCCGTGGTCATCGAGCAGGCCTCCGAGCTGAACAAGGCCTTTTTCGCCGGCCGTTGCGATACCTTGACGTCGGATGTCTCGCAGTTGGCCGCTCATCGATCCGTGGCCCCCAATCCTGACGACTATGTGCTCCTGCCCGAGATCATCTCAAAGGAGCCTCTGGCCCCCGTGGTCAGGCACGGCGACGATCACTGGTATGACATTGTAAACTGGGTGACCATGTCCCTGATTCAGGCCGAGGAACTGGGCATCACCTCCAGGAATGTGGATAAGATGCTGGAGAGCGAAAACCCCCAAATCAAACGGCTTCTCGGTGTGACCCCTGGGCTGGGTAAGGCGCTGGGCCTGGATGACAAGTGCTTTTACAACGTCATTAAGCAGGTGGGCAATTACGGCGAGGTCTTTGATCGCAACGTGGGCCCTGACACGAAGCTCGGACTCCAGCGTGGATTGAATGCCCTCTGGACCGAGGGCGGCCTGATGTACGCCTCTCCGTTCAGGTGATTCCCCTTTTCGAGAAGCGCCGCCTGAGCGGTGCTCCTGTTTATCCTCGTCCGGCCCGGGATGTCCGGGCCGGGCCTTTCCAGGCTCCTGACGCACCAAATAGATGACCCCCTTCCGGTAAGAGACGGTCATGACCCAGATGGATACGGAACCCGGCACCGGTGTTACGGAAAAGGTACCGTTCTGGCTCGACCCGAAGAAGCGAGCGATACTGTTTCAGCTCGGGACCCTCTGCGGGGTGGGCCTGCTGGGCTACTATCTCGTATCCAACGTCCTTGCCAACCTTGAACGCCAGTCCATAGCCACGGGGTGGAGCTTTCTTAACAGGGAGTCCTCCTTTGAGATAGGGGAGTCCATGATCCCCTATTCAGCGGCGAGCAGCTACGGCTGGGCCCTTGTTGTGGGCGCAATGAACACATTGCTGGTGGCCTTTGTCGGGAACCTCATTACGATTGTTCTCGGGACGATCGTCGGCATCGCCAGGCTCTCGACAAACTGGCTGGTTTCCAAGATCGCCGCCGTTTACATCGAGGTCATGCAGGACATCCCGGTGCTACTGCAGCTTTTCTTCTGGTATGCCATCTTCTATGAGACCATGCCGTCTCCCAGGCAGGCCCTGAACCCTGTCGCCGGGGTCTTCTTTTGCAACCGCGGGGTGGCTTTCACGGTGCCTGAGGCCCATCCGGCCCATGCCTTTATGGCCGCTGCATTCGTCCTGGCCTGCGCGGCAGCCTGGGCTCTGTACAGGTGGGCCAAGGATCGCCAGGACCGGACAGGCGAGCCCTTTCCCACATTCCGGGTGTCCATGGCCATGATCCTGGGGTTTCCTCTCATGGCCTGGTGGCTCGGAGGCGCCCCCACGGCACTGGACGTGCCCGAGCTGCAAGGGTTCAACTTCAGCGGCGGGCTTACAATGAGTCCGGAGTTTTTCGCCCTGCTGATGGGGCTGGTTCTGTACACGGCCGCCTTTGTGGCAGAGGTTGTCAGAGCCGGTATCCAGTCCGTGAGCAAAGGGCAGACCGAGGCCGCCTTGAGCATTGGTCTCAGGCCCATGCTGGTCCTGAACCTGGTGGTGCTTCCCCAGGCCCTTAGGGTGATCATTCCGCCGCTCACGAGCCAGATGCTCAACCTGACCAAGAACAGTTCCCTGGCCGTGGCCATAGGGTATCCGGACTTCGTGTCGGTTGCCAACACGACCATCAACCAGACCGGGCAGGCCATAGAAGGGGTGGCCATGATCATGTCAGTCTACCTGGCCTTCAGCCTGTCCACTTCCGCATTCATGAACTGGTACAATAAGAGATCCGCACTGGTGGAACGATGAGCGAACCAATGCAGCAAATTGCCTACAACCCCGAATCAGGCCCCCTGAAACCGCCTGTGACCGAGGTGGGGGTCCTGGGGTGGGTGCGGGCCAACCTCTTCAACGGCTGGTTCAACTCGATTCTGACCGTTGTGACCCTATGGGGCCTGTGGCAGGTGGTTCCCCCCACGGTCCGGTGGCTATTCCTGGATGCGGTATGGACTGCAGGAAGCGAGGCCTGCCGGGATTCCAGCGGAGCATGCTGGTCCGTCATCACGGAGAATATCCGGTTCATCATGTTCGGGTTTTTTCCATACGATCTCCAGTGGCGGCCTCTCATCGCCATGTTCATCCTGTTCGGGCTCCTCTATTACAGCCAGGACCGGACCCACTGGAAGAAGTCCCTGCTCTATGCCTGGATCCTGGGGCTGTTCACCATGGGCCTTCTCATGAGAGGCGGGCTCCTCGGTCTCAGCCTTGTGGACACTACAAGATGGGGCGGGCTGCCCCTCACCTTGCTCCTCTCGGTCTTCGGCCTGACCGCCGCTTATCCCCTGGGCGTCATCCTGGCCCTGGGCAGGCAATCCACCATGCCGGGCGTGCGCTGGATCTGCATCGTTTACATTGAGGCGATTCGAGGGGTCCCCTTAATAAGCCTGCTCTTTATGTCGGCAATCATCTTTCCCCTTTTCCTTCCCGAGGGTGTCTCCATCAACAAGATACTTCGGGCACAGGCCGCGATAATAATATTCACTTCGGCCTACATCGCGGAGGTGGTCCGCGGCGGGCTTCAGGGCATGGGCCGGGGACAGTATGAGGCGGCCGACTCCTTAGGGCTCAATTATTACCAGACCATGCGGCTTGTGATCCTGCCCCAGGCCCTCAAGATAGTCATCCCGCCTACGGTGAGCATCCTCATCTCGGCCTTCAAGGACACGTCCCTGGTGGTGATCATTGCGCTCTATGACGTGCTCAAGACCACCAAGACGGTTATCTCGGATCCCGAGTGGCTGGGGTTCAGCAGGGAGGCCTATATATTCGTGGCCCTCCTGTATTTTCTGGGATGTTTCTCCATGTCCAACTACAGCCGGCGCCTGGAGAGGGAGCTGAAAAGGGATTAGAATTACATGGGCGAGGTGTGTTGTGAATGGTGCGGCGTGGTTCCTGATAGGTGCTAATGGATTTTGACGGACCACGAATCACGAATCACGGTATTTATACCGGGAGGCTCTATTCATGAACGAACTGGAACCTGCGGCCAACGTCGCCAGACCCTCCGAAGAGGCGATCATTGAGATGATCGATCTGCACAAGTGGTTTGGAGATTTCCACGTGCTTCGCGGGATCAATCTGACCGTCCACAAGCAGGAGCGCATTGTTGTTTGCGGTCCTTCAGGCTCCGGGAAGTCAACATTGATTCGGTGCATTAACCGCCTGGAGGAGCATCAGCGCGGGAAGATCGTTGTGGACGGCATGGAGCTCACCAACAACATCAAGAAAATCGAGAAGGTCCGTGCAGAGGTGGGCATGGTGTTTCAGCATTTCAACCTCTTCCCTCACCTGACCATCATCGACAACCTCACACTGGGTCCTCTCTGGGTGCGCAAGGTCCCCAGGAAAGAGGCCGAAGAGACGGCCATGTACTACCTGGAGAAGGTGCACATTGCGGAGCAGGCCCGCAAGTACCCGGGGCAGCTCTCCGGGGGACAACAGCAGCGGGTGGCTATTGCCCGCAGCCTCTGCATGAAGCCCAAGCTCATGCTGTTTGACGAGCCCACGTCCGCCCTGGATCCTGAAATGATCAAGGAGGTCCTGGACGTGATGATCGAGCTGGCGCAGGACGGCATGACTATGATCGTGGTGTCCCACGAGATGGGGTTCGCCCGAAGCGTGGCCCACCGGGTGCTCTTCATGGACTTCGGGCGGATCGTGGAGGGGAACTCGCCCGATGAGTTCTTTCATAATCCCCGGCACGAGCGGACCAAGCTCTTCCTCAGCCAGATTCTCCACTGAATCCAGTCCCTCCGGCTTCCCTGCCGGGCTGCCTGTCCGGCAGACGGCCGGCACTGAAAAAACACAAAGCCCAACCGCGAACGTCACAAAGATCAGCCTGGGTTCCCGCCTTCGGGCTTTGAAGAAGCTCGGGGTTTCATGCGAGTAAGGTTTTCAAGAACGGTGGGCTGCGGCGTCGGTGCGGCGGGCTCGAACCGCCCTGTTTGTCAGGGTGATGCCTGAAAGGACCAGGACCCCCCCGGCCACCAGCGATAGACCCAGGGGCTCGTCAAGTATTATGGAGGCCAGGAGGACTGCGCTCACCGGCACCAGATTGATGAACTGGCTGGCCCTGGCCGGCCCGATTTCCTGAATGCCCCGGTAGTACCACACGAATCCGGCCACGGTCCCGAAGAGGCCCAGGTAAAGGATGCCGAACCAGCTCGAGGCCGGGAACGTGAGGAACTCCCCGGTCAATCCCTCCAGACATGCCGGGACCAGGAGAGCGGCCGTGCCGATGAATGCGGCCCAGGAGACAGTGACAAGGGGGGAAAGGGTGACCAGTACGGCCTTGCCTATGAGGGAGTAAGCGACCCAGCTCAGGACGCAGCAGAAGATGAAAAGTTCACCGAGTCCTGCGCCGCCCTGAAGGGCCTGGGCCACGTCGCCGCGCGTGATAACTACGGCGGCGCCCAAGAGCGAGCAAAGGATACCCAGGACAGCGAGTGAGGGCAGACGGTCCCTGAAGATCAAAGCGGAGAAAAGGGTTATGAAGACCGGGTTGTTGGCGATGATAAGGGAGGCGCGGCCGGCCTCGATTCGCTCGAGCCCCAAAAAGAAAAACACGTTGTAGGAAAAAACGCCTGTGAGGCCGAGGAGGACCAGCGGGAAGATTCGATTCCGGCCGGGTATGGGGATTCGACCCTCCACCCGCCAGAGGATTAACGCCAGGAACACGGACGCCGTTAAGAACCGGAGAAAGGACGCGGAAAAGGGACCGACCTCACGAGCTACGATGCGGCCTGCGACAAAGGTCCCTCCCCAGAAAAGGGCCGTGAGTACGAGCTTGATATAGACCAGCATATGCCTCCCGCCTCAGTCGAGGGAAGGGTTTGCGCATGGGTCGTGACGGGCCTACAAGTTGATCACTTTGTCAGCGAGTTGCAGCGCGGTCACTATGTCGAGCATATTCGTGGTTTCTCCAACCTGTTTCTTGTCGAGGAGTCGAAAGTGGTTCAGGCAGGTCCCGCATACGAGTATCTTAAGCCCCTCTTTTTCATACTCCTTCAGGACCGGAAGGACCTCTGAATCGTCGATCGTGAGTTCGACGCCGCTGTTGACGAATATCAGACGCCACAACTCGCTCCCCATTTCGCCGATGGTCTTGAGGAAACTGACCATGAGCCCGGCCCCCAGCTCATCGTCCCCATGTCCCATCCGGTTGGAACTAACGAGGATTACGGCCTTTGTGACCGAAGCCGGGGATTGGAATGTTTCGCATGCAGGGGGCGTGGTTTCACCGCCGCCGGTGCCGACGACTCGAAAGCCGTTTTCTTCCTCGCTTATGGATACGGCATACCCCTGGGAGTCCAGAAAACGGGATACGTTCTCGCGGGCGGCTTCGTTATCCACCGTTACTCCCAATGCCGAAGGCCGCTCTTTCTCGATGACTTCCCGGGTTCGAAGTACCGGGGCGGGGCAGGTCAGGCCTCGACAGTCTATGTTTTTCATGGATGTACCCTCATAAAGGACGCGTTTGAAGTCTTCCGAAAGATTTAAAGTAGACCATGATTTATGGATTCATAAAAGCCCTTTGTTTTTCGCAATGACGCCGGGAACGCCAAGAATACCAGTTGAGAGCGCAGGGTAAACATGTGCCGATGGTTATAGGTTTGCATGGCGGACAAGTCAAACTGGATATCCCGACAGGTTGCCGTTGCTTCCGCGAAAAATCCGATAGATAGCTGAAACAACGGGACATTGCCCCCGGGACGTTGTCTCCCTTGCGGCCTTCGGGTTTCATGACGTAGGATGAGGGGCGACCACGGCGCTGAATCCTGGAATTTGGTATCTGCAAACTATGGAGGTGATGCATGGCCGGACTGTTCGACCCCATCGAGATAAACGGTATGAGTCTTCCCAACCGGATCGTGCGATCCGCCACCTGGGAGGGCATGTGTGATCCGGACGGCCGCCCCGGAGAGAGGTTGAGGACCTGCTACGAGGCCCTGGCGCAGGGCGGTGCAGGTCTCATTATAACCGGCTACGCATTCGTGCGGCCTGATGGCCGGCAGATGCCCGGCAAGATGGGGATTCATACGGACGGGTTCATGAAGGACTTCATGAGACTTACCAACGCTGTTCACGAGGCCGGGGGGCGTATCGCCGTTCAACTCGTACACGCCGGAGGGCAGACAGACACGCAGATGGCCGGCCGCAGGCCGCTTGCACCATCGGCGGTCAAGGTGAAACAGTTCCCGGAGACACCCGCAGAGCTCGACCTGGAGGAGATTCAAGACATCGTGACGGCCTTTGGAGACGCCGCGCTTCGGGCCAGGGAATGGGGATTTGACGCGGTTCAGCTTCACGGGGCCCACGGGTATCTTATCAACCAGTTCTTGTCGCCCCTCACCAACCGTCGCTTGGATGAGTACGGCGGTTCCCTCGATAACCGCTGCCGCTTTCTAATGGAGGTGTATTACAGGGTGCGCGTGGCCGCAGGAAAAGACTTCCCCGTGCTCATCAAGCTGAACGCTTCCGACAATCTGGAAGGGGGGGTTTCCGAGGAAGACGCCTGTTATGCGGCTGGAGAGCTTTCCAGGGCCGGGATCGATGCCGTGGAGGTCTCGGCCGGCACGTCCGCATCGGGACGGCTGAGCCCCGTCCGCACAAAGATAGACCGCCCCGAAAAAGAGGCCTATAACCTGGCCGTGGCCCGAGGGGTCAAGGAATCCGTGGCTTGCCCGGTCATTGTGGTGGGCGGAATCCGCTCGTGGGAGGTGGCCCAAAGGGCAATGGGAGAAGACGGGGTGGATCTTGTGGCCATGTCCCGGCCGCTCATTCGGGAACCGGATCTTCCCTTGCGCTGGCAGGAAGGAGACCGCCGTCCGGCCGCTTGCATCTCCTGCAACGGGTGTTTTGCCCCGGGCATCAGTGAGGGAGGCATCTACTGCGTGGCCGAAAAAGAGGGGAGGGAGAAGGCATGAAGCTGGATCCCAAGGCGTTTGACCGGATTGTACAGCGGGCCATCCGCCGCATCCCTGAAGAGATTCGGGTCTGTCTGGACAATATTTCCATATCGGTTCAGGACCGTCCTGCACCGGAGCTCCTGGAGGAAATGGAAATGCCGCCGGACGAACTTCTGCTGGGCGTTTACCAGGGAGTTCCGCTGCCGGAGCGTTCTGTATCGAATCCGCCCCTTTACCCGGATGTAATAGTCCTGTTCCAGGAGCATCTGGAGGAGGTATGTGACACTATGGAGGAGATGGTGCGGGAGATCGAGATAACCGTGGTGCATGAAGTGGCCCATTTTCTGGGGATGGATGAGGATCGGCTGGCCGAACTCGGCTATGGGTAACGTGGGTCCCCTTATTTGGAAAGCCGAAGGATATCCCGGGCCGGGTCCCGTCTCCTGCCCTGAGAGGTCACTCCTGCCGGACTGTTTTGATCAGGAAGGAGGATATGGCCTCGCACAGTGGGGAGGCGGTGCGACGCCTGTCCCGGATCATGCAGAACCGCCGCGTGATGCGCCGGTCTTCCAGCCGAAGCGCCTTGATGACCCCCTGATCGAGTTCCGCGGCCAGGGCGTGATGTGACAGGAAGGCCGCTCCGAGCCCGGCCTTAACCGCCTCTTTGACCGCGGTGGATGTCCCGAGTCGGGCGGATACCCGCAAGCTGTCTATATTGCCACCTTCCGCCTGCCGTAAGTGGTCCTCGATGCTCCTCTGTGTGCCCGATCCCTCCTCACGCAGGATAAGAGGCTCTTCCATTAGCTCTGCGAAGGATATTGATTCCCGTCCGGCCCAGCGGTGATCCGCCGGGATTGCCAAGACCAGTTCGTCTTCCCACAAGGCCTCGTGAACCAGCCGGCTGTCCTTGCTGCGGTAACCGGCCACGCCCAGCTCGAAGCGCCCGTCCAGCACGCCCTGATGGATCCGGTCGGTGTCAGCGATTTCGAGCCGTACCGTCACGTGCGGGTATTGTTTTCGAAAACGTCCGAGCACGGCGGGAAGAAGGTACTCGCCGGGGATAGTGCTTCCTCCCAGGCGGATCTCCCCTCGGTGGACGCCTAGAAAGCTTTGCATGTCCAGGCAGATCGATCGTTTCATTTCCAGGAGGGCAAGGGCGTGTCGGTGCAGCCGTTCACCGGCCTTGGTGGGCGCGACCTGCCGTCCCAGCCGGTCCAATAGGCGGGTCCCCACCATTCGCTCCAAGTTGGCCACACGCTCACTCACCGAGGCCTGAGCGAGGTGAACCTCCTCGGCAGCCTTGGAAAAGCTCCCCAGTTCGAGGACCTTGCAGAAGATCTCCAGATGGCGGAGTTCGAAATCGATGGCGGATTGTTGAACGGTAAGGTCGGTTTTCATGGCATGAGTTTTCCCGGGCGGAGGCCGGCAATTGCGGTCATGCCGGCGAGTTTGTTCGGACCGGAAACAGGAGTGAGGGAACGTCGGATCGGTCTTTTACATCCGCCGGTGTTGGAGGATGTCCTGAAGACTCGTTTCTTCGAAGATCCGCCTCATGGCATTGTAGGCTTTTCCCCAGACCGGACGAATCAGGCACTCTTCAACGTATTGGCATACTCCCGGATCGCTCAGACAGTCAAGCAACACGACCCGGGTCTCGAGGAGGCTGATCACCTGCCAGACGTTGATGTCGGAAGGCGGCTTGGTGAGCATATGGCCGCCCTTGGGGCCCCGTACACTCCCTATGAGTCCCGCCTTTTTCAATGGAATGATCAACTGCTCCAGGTACTTGACCGGGATCCCCTGGTTTCGGGAGATGGCCCCCATGCTCAAAGGCCCCTTCCCGTAGTTTTCGGCCAATTCAACCATCAGGCGCATACCGTAGCGGCCCCGAGTCGAAAGCTTCATAGCCCGGTTCTCCTTCCCTGTGACCCGGTCTCGAATATCCACCGGGCCCGGTTAGGGCCTCAGTTCCAGCCCTGCTCCGGATCCTGAACCATAATTCGGAAAGCGAAGGGCTGTCAAGCGCTCCGTGACCCTGAATGCGCAGGTGTTGACATGGGCGGATCACCGGGTTACTTGTATTAGAATCCTTCCTACGCGCCGGAATTATTTAATGCTTGACCACGAAGAGCCGGAATAGGATTGACATATGATGAGGCCTGTCCTAGTTTTCATCCGGAAAGGGTGGCGGTATGAAGTGCATTAAGGTTACGCATATTCTTTTGATCCCCCTGCTTGTCTTTATGGCCGGGTGCCTGATTCGCGCCGAGGCCGAAGCCGGCGAAGCCAAAGCATTCACTCTTCAGGAGAGCATTGAGGCGGCCCTGGAGCGGAATTGGAACGTGAAGGCCGTGGAGGAAGAAATCCGGCAGGCCGAGGCAGTGAAGGATCAGGCCAGGGCGGATTTTCTTCCCAAGTTCAGCACGTCATACTCTTATACCCGGCTGGACGATGACAAAAGGACGGATCCCATATCCCTGGGGCCGTTTGAGAGCCCCGGCAGCCTCATCTCCCTTCGAGACAACTACCAGTGGAAGACTTCCATAACCCAACCGCTCTTTACGGGGTTCGCCCTGTCGAGCGCGTACGAACTGGGAAAGCTGGGGATTGACGAGGCCGAGCTGGGACTCGAACTGGAAAAGCTCGACCTGATTCTGGCCGTCAAACAGGCCTATTTTCGCGTCCTCGAAGCGGATAGGTTTGTAGAGGTGGCGGAAAAGGCGGTTGACTCCCTCGAGTCCCATGTGGAGGTCGCCCGCAGTTTTTATAACGTGGGGATGATTCCCGTCAATGACCTCCTCAAGGCGGAGGTGGAGCTGTCCAACGCGGAGCACGATTTGATCCGGGCGGAAAACGCAGCCCTCATTGCCAGGGCCTCTTTCAACACCGCTCTGGCCAGGCCCATCAATGAGGCCGTAATGCTGGAGGACCTTCAGACGTTTCGGCCCGAGACCGGTGAATTTTCCAGCTATGTGGAGCAGGCCCTCCGGCAACGGCCTGAGATCAAGAGCCTTGAGGTTGTGCTGGAGCAGACCGCTCAAAGGCAGCGCCTCGCGGCAAGCGATTATTACCCGGAGATCTCCCTCAATTACGACTATATCAAGGAAGGGGACGAACCCAACGTCAAGGGAAGCCGGGTCCACGATGCGAACCGATGGCAGGTCATGGCCGTTATGTCCTGGACATTCTTCGAGTGGGGCAAGACCCGCAGTGCGGTCCGCGAAGTGAAAAGCGCGCGCATGCAGCTGTTACAGACGCGCTCCGCAATGGAAGACAATATTCGCCTGGAGGTCAAGCAGGCCTACCTGGATCTCTTTGAGGCCGAGAAGAATATCCCGACGACCACCAAGGCCGTGGAACAGGCCGAGGAAAACCTGAGGGTGAGCCGTGAGAGGTATGATGCCCAGGTGGCCACTTCCACGGAGGTGCTGGACGCCCAGACCCTGCTCACACAGGCGCGGACGAATTACTACCGCGCTCTTTACAGCCATCATCTGGCCCGGGCGAGGCTCGAGCGGGCCCTCGGCGCGATGTGACCGGTCTTCAGGCCGTCGCCGCCGTATTGCCCCACGAGACGCCTTGAGGGGAAAAGACACACCGCCGGCATGATCCAATTGTTCAATGTCTCCAAACACTTCGGCCAGAATGTGGCTCTTGCCGGCATCGATCTCAAGATCCGAAAGGGGGAGTTCGTTTTCATCACCGGCCCGAGCGGGGCCGGTAAGACCACGCTGCTTCGACTGATCTTCGGCTCCCAGAGCCCGAGTGACGGGGCCATTCTCATCAGCGGGATCAACCTGAATCGAATCCGGCGAGCAAAACTTGACCTGATGCGCAGGAGAATCGGGTTCGTGTTTCAGGATTTCAAGCTTCTTGAAGAAAGGAGTGTGTTTCAGAATGTAGCCCTGGCGCTGGAGGTGATCGGGGAGCGCCCCTCGATTATCCGGAAGAAGACCCGCCAGGTCCTCAGGGCCGTGGGCCTGGGTGGAAAGGAGACCCTTTTCCCCCGCGAACTTTCCGGCGGTGAGCAGCAGCGAATCGCCATCGCCCGGGCGATCATAAACGAGCCCATAATCCTCCTCGCAGACGAGCCCACGGGAAGCCTGGACCCGGACATCACCCAGGAGATCATGCTTCTTTTCCGCACCATCAACCTGCGTGGTACCACTGTGGTCTTTGCCACCCACAGCCGGGAACTGCTCAGGGACACCGACCAGAGGACCGTTCTTCTCAAGAAAGGGCATGTCGAACAGGAAACCCCGCCACCGCCGGAAGGCCGGCCATGATCCCTCGACTGTGGACATATTTTCTGAAGCGGGCCCTTTCAAACATACTGGAGCAGCGCTTCATCCAGTTCATAAGCATGGGGACTATCACGATTTCCTTTCTGTTGCTGGGCGCCTTTGTTCTGCTGGTGGTAAACCTCAACACCTGGCTCATGGACTGGGGCCAGTCCCTGTCCATGTCCGTTTACCTTGAAGATGGTATCAGCGGGAAACGAAAGGAGGAGATCAGCGAGGCGCTCAAGGGGATCCCGGGCGCGGAGCTTCGGGGGTTCATCAGCAAGGAAAAGGCCATGGAGGACCTGAAGGAGGCCTTCGGGGCCCAGGCCGCCCTCCTTGACGGGTTCAAGGAAAACCCCCTGCCCGCGTCTTTTGAACTCTTGCTTTTGGAGAAGGAATTCCGGAACCTCGCGCCCGACGCCGTTAAGGACGAGATCGAATCACTGCAAGGGGTTGAAGAGGTTCAGTACAGCGAGCAGTGGATCGAGCGCTTTGAGGGTTTTCTTTACATGATCCAGGCCGGCGGACTCATCATCGGGGGGCTGCTCTGCCTGGCCGTGCTCTTTATCACCACGAACACCATAAAGCTGACCATATACGCCCGCCGTGACGAGCTCGAGATCTACAAACTGGTGGGAGCCACAGATCGATTTGTCAAGACTCCCTTTCTTATAGAAGGGGCCATTCAGGGGTTCGTGGGCGGGGCGACCGCTCTGGCCTTTCTGTACGGACTATACAAGCTGGTCTCTGTGAAACCCCTTTATGCATCGGGCTTCCCTGTCTTGAAGGTGGTTTTTCTAGCGCCGGAGATAGCACTCAGCCTCATTTTTCTTAGCCTTATTCTGGGATTAATCGGCGGGCTGATCGCCGTTGGCCGCTTCTTTCATTAAGAGATTCAAAGCTACCATGCGACATTACGCCTCCAGGGCATTTTGCATAATCCTGCTCGCCGCTGCGATGATGGTTCCCTGCCGGACCCGCGCGGATTCCGATGATCTTCGAAATGAACAGATTCAAAAGATCGAGGAGAAACTCTTAAGGGAGCGGGAGCAGTATATCAGGTATGACGTCAAAGAAAAGAACCTGCTGGGTCAGCTGGGTGAAATTGAAAAACAGATTTCAGAAAAGAGAGAACAACTGCTTTCCCTTAACAAAAAAATCCATCAAAAGCGCACCGAGATGAATGAACATCAAGAAGAGCTGAACCGGCTGGAGGTCGAAGCCGACGAGGTTCGAGGGCGGCTGGCAAAGAGAGTGGCGGCCTATTACAAGTACGCCAGGCGGGGCTATGTGAAACTGCTGGCCACTGCCCTGGACCTGGACGAGTTGAGAAAGCGGATGTACTACCTGAGGATCATCATGGAGAAGGACCGAATTCTCCTCCAGAGTATGCTGGAGGTCCTCAGGGACTACAGGGAAAAGGTGCAGGCCGTGGAGGAAAGGCTTCAGGTAGTGTCTCGCCTGGAGAAGGAGGAGTCCGAGCACCTGGCGGCCATGGAGGAAGACCTCGATAAGAAGGTCTTCCTGCTCATGAGGATTCACAAGGAAAAAGAGTTTTATGAAACGGCCGTCAAAGAGCTCGAATCGGCCTCACAAGAGCTGAAAGAGAAAGTGGCGACCCTGGACCGGAAACAGGAACGCAAAACCGACCTTTCCTCGGATTTCGCCCGGCGCAAGGGAAAGCTCCCTGTTCCTTTCAAGGGCAAAATGATAGAGAACTACCACCCACTGGGAACCGGACCCGCCCTGACCCACAGGGGCGTTTTTATTCAGGGTGATTCGGGCGGTGAGGTGCAGGCGGTCTATGACGGCAGGATAGATTACACGGGATGGCTCAAGGGTTACGGGCGGATTATCATCATCAACCATGGCTCGCGTTACTTTTCGATCTGCGCGCATTTATCCGAGATAAGGGTGGAGGAAGGTGATGTTGTCCGTGGAGGTGATGTGATCGGGCTTGCCGGTGAGTCCGGTTCTCTGTCTGGACCGGGGCTTTACTTCGAACTCAGAAAAGCGGCTGAGTCGCTTGATCCCACAGCATGGCTAAAAGTGCGTTGACCTCTGTGTTGCCCGGCGTTATCATGAAATTTTGGTGCCGGGCAAGGACCAGGCCGGCGCCCGTCTTAAAAAGGAACATGGTTTCCAATGAATCAGGAGCGTTATTCTATGAAACTTTTGAATGGTAAGGCGCTGATCGGCGCTTTGTTGCTTTGCTTCCTCATTTCCGGTTTCTTGTTTCTTCAGGGGAGCGGATCATATGTTAAGGCCGGGACCGATGAGGTATACAAGAATATAGAGGTCTTCGCCGAGGTGCTGCGCCAGATCGAAGAACACTACGTGGAGCCTCAGGACTCCCAGGAGCTGATCTACGACGCCATCAAGGGGATGGTTGAACGCCTGGACCCCCACTCCGCCTTTATGACCAAGCAGGAACACAAGGACCTGATGATTGAGACCAAAGGCAGTTTTTCCGGTGTAGGTATCGAGATCACCACCCGGGACGGCCTGATCATAGTGGTGTCGCCCATTGAGGGGACCCCTGCCTATCGGGCGGGAATCAAGGCGGGCGACCGGATAATCAAGATTGATGACGAGTCCACAAATGAGATGACCCTTCCGGAGGCCGTCAAGCGGATCCGTGGACCCAAGGGTTCTGAAATAAAACTGACCGTCAGCCGAGAGGGGCAGGAAAAGCCGCTCGATTTCGAGATTACGCGTGATGTTATTCCGCTCCGCAGCGTGCGGCATCATCAACTGACGCCGAACATCGGCTACGTGCGGATCTCCAACTTCCAGAGCAAGACAGAGCCCGACTTAAAGTCCGCCTTGGGGGAAATGGAAAGCGAAGGCCCACTTGAGGGGCTCGTACTGGACCTGAGAAACAACCCCGGGGGATTGCTGGATCAGGCGATAAAGGTGTCGGACCTGTTCCTCGACAAAGGGCTGATTGTAAGCACGAAGGGCAGGGACCCCAAGCAGAACATGGAGATTTTTGCCAGCAAGGGCGATCAGCCCCGGAGTTATCCGATAGTCGTTATGGTCAATGAGGGCAGCGCGAGCGCATCGGAGATCGTGGCCGGGGCCCTGCAGGACAATAAAAGGGCCCTTGTCCTGGGCACCAAGACATTCGGGAAGGGGTCGGTTCAGACCATCCTGCCGCTCGCGGACGGTTCCGGGCTTCGCCTGACAACGGCCAGATACTATACGCCCGAAGGCCGGGCCATTCAGTTGAAGGGCATCATACCTGACATCGAACTGGCTTTTTTGTCCCCGGAGAATGACGCCGAAGAAGTACAGCACCCTCGTTTTATGCGGGAAGAGGACCTGAGGGGGCACATGGAAAACGATGAGGTGGAAGGCGAGGATACGCAGGAGGAAAGGCAGGACGACGCCAGGGATGTTGATGAGCAGGCCGAAGCGCTTCTGGAGCGGGACAACCAGGTGAGACATGCACTCCAGTTGCTCAAGAGCTGGAACGTCTTCTCCCAGATGCAGGCCGGGCCCTAGACTTGCAGGCTTTTCTCCCTCATGGAGAGGCCCGTGGCATAAGGCATGCCGAAGAAAAGTAAAGCGGCTCGAGGCCGCAGGGAACCAAAGCGGCGGCCGGCGAACAGGGTGATATTCTGGTTCGCCGGCCTGCTGTTTCTGACCGGAGGTTCCCTTGCGGCCCTTTTCTTTTTTGGACAAGAGGGCCCTTCCCGAACGCAGCCGGCTTATGAGGAGGCCCACCTTCGGCTCCCCCGGATTCAGGAGTACATGGGGCGCATCGATCGCACCGTCTATGAAGTCCTTTATAGACGGGGAGTTGCCGAAAAGGACATCCGGTTTACGGATGTGGGGCACCGGACCGACAACGGCGACGCGTGGAATTTCACCGAAATTACGATCAGGTTTCAGGACGAGGCCGTACTACAGCTTGTCCTGCGTGAACTGCTCTCCAAAATAGCGGAGCTAGGCCCTCACGTGGAGGCGTGCAGGGACGCAGATCCGTACGAGGGGATCGCCCTTAGCGTGTACGCGCAAGATCGCTTAACCCACCGGATCCGTCTCGTCATAGAGGAACCACCACCCGAACCGCCGCTGGTCAAGCACCTGCCCAGGGTGGCCATAATAATCGATGATCTCGGGTACGACCTGGCCATGGCCAGGGCCTTCGCATCACTTGACATCCCCGTGACCTTGTCCGTTCTGCCGATGGCTCCATTCACCGGGGACATTGCTCGTGTGGCAGGGCGAAGCGGTCACGAACTCATGCTTCATCTTCCCATGGAACCCAAGGGCTATCCGGAATTGAATCCGGGGCCCGGGGCGCTGCTCAACTCAATGGAGCCGGAAGAGATTCGGAGGCTTGTACTGAGGCACCTGAACGAGGTCCCGGCGGCCACGGGCGTGAATAACCATATGGGCTCCTCATTTACCGAGAAAGATGAAAAGGTGGCAGTGTTCCTGGAAGAGATTCGGAAAAGGGGCCTGTTTTTCGTGGACAGCAGGACATCCGCCGGCTCTGTCGCCTACAGCCTCGCAAGGAAGATGGGAGTGCCTTCGGCATGCAGGAGTGTTTTCCTGGACAATGAGCAGTCAAGCAAAGACATAGGTATTCAAATGGAACGACTATTGGCGGTTGCCAAACAGCGAGGGGAGGCCGTGGGAATAGCCCATCCGTTTCCGGAAACGCTGGCGGCCTTAAAGAGTGAGGCGGGCCGCTTGAAAGGGCAAGTCGAATTAGTGCCGGTGTCTGAACTGGTAAGATAGTTTCCATCCGGAAATCGTGTTTTTCCCTTGAATTCCTTGAAAGCCTGCTATATATTCTATGCAAGCCATGGGGCGGAAGTAGAGTACGCAACCTGAGAGCGGGGATCCGGATTGACATCCATTCCCCGCTTATCTGACTGAAGAGGGGCGGTGCCGTGCCGGATGGCGAAAGGCCGGTCACACTCATTGACGACGCCCTGCCAAACCGGGCGGAAAAATTCGCTGAGGCCGGAGTTTCGGACGGGAGGTTGCAGAAAACTTTTTTCGTGGAAATCGAAATAAAGTGTTGACTTCCTGTTAGCGAGACTGTATAGATGAAGATTCCAAGGTTGCAGAGCGTCGATCGCAGATGCAGGCTGCAACCAGAAAGATCAGGCCTGTTTTAAAGGTCTTGCTCTTTGAAAACTAAATAGCGACTTTGGTGAGCAGGTCTCCGTTTGAAAAACGGATCCATTGGATCCAAGGATTTAACTGGAGAGTTTGATCCTGGCTCAGAATGAACGCTGGCGGCGTGCATAACACATGCAAGTCGAACGAGAAATCCCGCCTTCGGGTGGGAGAGTAAAGTGGCGCACGGGTGAGTAACGCGTGGGTAACCTGCCCCTGAATTCGGGATAACTCCGCGAAAGCGGTGCTAATACCGGATATTGTCACAGAGACTGTGGTCTTTGGGATGAAAGGTGACCTCTCCATGGAAGTTGCCGTTCGGGGAGGGGCTCGCGTACCATTAGCTTGTTGGTGGGGTAATGGCCTACCAAGGCTGCGATGGTTAGCTGGTCTGAGAGGATGATCAGCCACACTGGCACTGAAACACGGGCCAGACTCCTACGGGAGGCAGCAGTGAGGAATTTTGCGCAATGGGGGAAACCCTGACGCAGCAACGCCGCGTGAGTGAAGAAGGCCCTTGGGTCGTAAA
>JAWLEX010000037.1:16899-26207 GCA_041685835.1 Desulfatiglandales bacterium | reverse complement strand
ATTCATCCCATGTGCTGAAAGGATCAAGTGTGCGGCATGAATAGCTCGCGTGCGTTCTCTCCGAGGATTCTTGCTTTAAAAATCAGGCAGTGTCGGCCTCTGGATACTGAGGGTCCACATAAAGCCACTCATCAGAGGCAGGGAGCTGGGATACGGAATCTCCTTGCCGTCCTTGGATTGGTAAGCAACCTTGGCCTCTTCAGGGATATATTCGCTGAAATTGTCAAACCTGTGTTTGAAGCCGGCTTCGTCGCGATCAGCCGCCTTTCACGCCCTTGGCGATACGGTCGCCGATTTCCTTGTCGATTTTGCGCCAGTATTCAAAGGCACGTTCCAGAACCGGCTCGGACACGCCTTTCTTGAGGTGCCCAACCACGTTGGACACCAGGCGGTCACGCTGAGCGTCATCCATGACCTCCCGCACCAGGGTGCCGGGCTGGCCGAAGTCGTCGTCATCTTTTCGCAACGTGTAGGCCGCACGTATAAACTCGCCGCCGGCATTCCAAATGGCTTGTTCGGGATAGCGCTCGGGGTCGGCCTTGGGGCCGCCCTTGGAGTTCGGCGCGTACACGGGATCGCAGACGTTCTCAATCCGCATCGCACCGCCTTTGCTGTAGCTGTGCACCTCGCTCTTCGGCCGGTTGACCGGGATCTGCTTGTAGTTAACGCCCAGGCGGGCCCGGTGGGCGTCGGCGTAGGAAATCAGGCGGGCCAGCAGCATCTTGTCCGGGCTGGCCCCGATTCCAGGCACGAGGTTGTTCGGTTCGAAGGCGGCCTGCTCGATTTCGGTGTGGAAGTCGGTGGGGTTGCGGTCCAGCGTCAGCCGGCCGACTTCGTGGGGCGGGTAGTCACCGTGGGGCCACACCTTGGTCAGGTCGAAGGGGTTGAAGCGGTATGAATCGGCTTCCGCGAAAGGCATGATCTGCACCTCGAGCGTCCAGCTGGGATAGTCCTCACGCTTGATCGCTTCACGCAGGTCGCGCCGGTGGTAGTCGGCGTCTTCGCCTGCAATCCGGTCGGCCTCCTCCTGGGTGAGGAAATCGATGCCCTGGTCGGTCTTGAAGTGGTATTTCACCCAGAAGCGCTCGCCTTTGGCATTGACCCACATGTAGGTGTGGCTTGTGTAGCCGTTCATGTGCCGATAGCTCAGAGGGACGCCGCGGTCGCTCATCAGGATGGTTACCTGATGGGCGGTTTCGGGCGACAGGGTCCAGAAGTCCCACTGCATGTCGTTGTCACGCAGCCCGTTGTCCGCACGACGCTTCTGCGAATGAATGAAGTGCTGGAACTTCATGGGATCACGCACGAAGAACACCGGCGTGTTGTTCCCTACCATGTCGTAGTTGCCTTCGGTGGTGTAGAACCTGAGCGCAAAGCCGCGCACGTCCCGCCATGTGTCGGGAGTGCCGCTCTCGCCGGCAACCGTGGAAAACCGTGCCAGCACGTCGGTTTCCGTGCCCGGCTGGAAAAGGGCGGCCTTGGTGTAGGCTGTGACGTCCTGAGTCACCTCGAAGTGTCCGAAGGCCCCCGAGCCCTTCGCATGGGGCTGGCGGTCCGGAATCATCTCCCGGTTGAAGTCGGCCATCTGCTCGACGAGATAGTGGTCCTGAAGTAAGATGGGTCCATCAGGCCCTACGCTGAGCGAATACTCGTCGCTGCTTACAGGGATCCCCGCGTCTGTGGTTGTGAATTTGCGCTCGTCCTTTTTCATGGTGAAAATCTCCTTTCTACGATTTGCATTTGCAGATGGTTAGCATGATTGGTTGAAGGACGGAATACATGCGATTGTGTATTTCATGCTACTTTGTCAGGTAATAATCCCTGGGGAGAGGAATCTCATTCACCGGGCGTGTTGGAATGACACCGGGTGCAGCTTTCGTTTGCCCATCCCAGATGGTTGATGGGATAGGGATAATCATCAATTCTCTCCTTTATTCGCAGGCCAAAACGGCAACCGCGTGGCCCGGCATCCGGATTCCTCCGGCTTCAGGGGAAATGCCGGGCTCCGAAGCAAGGACAATCTTCATCCCATGAAGGTCGGGGAATGGGATATGCCGCCCTGTCTCCGAGAGATTGCAGACAACCATAACAGGACCGCGTTTCATTATCAGCCGGCGGGCCTCCTCGTCAAATTGCACGGTGGTTCGTTCGATTCCCCCGTCTCTCAGCGCCGGGATGCGGCGCCGGAGCGCGATCAGGGACCGATGCCAGTCAAGCATTTCCGAATGGGCATCGCGCTGCATCTCTTCCCAATCCAGTTTGGACCTGAGAAATGTCTCCTGGGCCTGCGGATCCGGGATCTCTTCTGGGTCCCAGGCGAAGGCTGCAAACTCTTTTCTTCGGCCTTCTCGAACGGCCTTTCCAAGTTCAGGGTCTTCGTGATCCGTGAAATACTGGAAGAGCGAGGAAGCCGCCCATTCCTCTCCCTGAAAGATCATCGGGACAAAAGGGGCCGTGAACACGAGGGCGGCACCTGCTTTCGCAAGTCCGCGACTCACCAGGTGACTGATCCGCTCTCCCCTGGCGCGGTTGCCCACCTGGTCGTGATTCTGGAGGCATCCCACAAAATGGTGACCTGACAGACCCGCCGATGTTCTTCCGTGAATGCGACGGCGATACCTGGAATAGACGCCGTCATAAACCAGCCCGCACGTGAGCACTTTTGCCAGGTCGGCAAGACGCCCGAAGTCCTGGTAGTAGCCGTACTGCTCGCCGGTAAGCGCCGCGTGCAGGGCATGGTGAAAGTCCTCGTTCCACTGGGCATGGATCCCGTAGCCTCCCACGGCCCGGGGCCGTATCACCCGCGTATCGTTGAGGTCGCTTTCAGCGATGAGAAACAAGTGGCGTCCGAGGCAGGATTCCAGATCCTCAACCTCGCAGGCGAGCTGCTCCAGGAAATGAACGGCCGAAATGTCGAGGATGGCATGGACCGCATCGATGCGGAGCGCGTCCATATGGTAGTCGCGGAGCCACATGAGGGCGTTGTCGATGAAAAAGCGCCGCACCTCGTCGCTCCTCGGCCCATCCAGGTTGACTGCTTCTCCCCAGGGCGTGGCGTAGCGACGGGTGAAGTAAGGCCCGAAACGCCCCAGGTAATTCCCGGCAGGGCCTAAGTGGTTATAGACCACGTCCAGGATCACGGCCAGGCCCTTTTCATGACAGGCGTTCACCAGGGTCTTCAGTCCCTCCGGCCCGCCGTAGGGCTCATAAGGTGCGAAGAGATCCACCCCGTCATAGCCCCACCCCCTGGAACCGGAAAAGGTGTTGACCGGCATCAGTTCCACGTGGGTGATCCCCAGGTCCTTCAGATGATCGAGTTTCCTGGATGCGCCGGCAAAGGTGCCTTCCGGTGTGAAAGTACCCACGTGAAGCTCATAGATGATTGCCGACGAAAGGGGAGGCGGCTGCCACTGCGAATCGGTCCATGGGAATACGCCGTGGTCGAGGAGGCGGGAAGGACCATGAACGCCCTGGGGCTGCCACGGCGATCTCGGATCGGGTAAAGGTTCCTTTCCATCCACGATGAAGGCATAATCCGCGCCATGGGCGGCCAGCGGGCTTTCCACCGTCCACCATCCGTTTCCGCTTTGCTCCATGTCGAGCTGACTTGCCTGTAGCTCTACCACCACGTGCTCGGCGTCCGGGGCCCAGACTTTAATAATTCCCATTCTGTTCTACTCCTCAGCAGGTTTAAGGAACTCTCGGAGTAAGGCCCTGATTTGTCCAGTAGGAAAATAGATTCCTGACCATCCGAACGAGGTCGTCTCAGCCGGGCGGCTTGCCGATATGGGAACTTGCCCCCAAGGCGTAACTTTGGGTGATATCCTCCTTGTCTCTTGATGAGGAATACACGATTATGGGGATGGGGCTCAGCTCAGGAATGGATTTTATTCTCCTGAGGACATCGTGTCCACTTATATGCGGCATGTTGAGATCCAGAAGGGCAAAGAAGGGCCGAGGCGCCTCTTCAGGATCGGTGAACCGGCCCTTCATCAAGAGATAGTCCATAAGCTCCCTACCGTCCGTTACGCGCTGAAAATCACAGTCAATCCGGTTTTCCCTTTCCATGGGTGTTTGTCGAAGTGTTTATTAATATATTAGAAAACGAAATTACAGGAAAGACCTAATTCCTTTAAGTCAGTATTCAGTGTTCACTGTTTAAGGTACACGGCGCACGGCGCAAGGCGCACGGTAGAAGCTCAGTTACAGGCATGGGTCGGCACAGTGGCCTGCCCTACTGATTTATATGGTCGATTTCAGAGTTGCAACATATAACGTTCACAAGTGCGTTGGTCTGGACAGGCGTTGTGATCCAGAACGCGTCGCGTCGGTGATCCGAGAGTTAAATGCGGATGTCATCGGACTGCAGGAGGTAGACAACCTTTCTGACGGCGCCATTGAGTCCGCTCAAATGGATTTTCTGGCCCGGGAAACAGGATATGAGGTCATTCCGGGCCCGACCATCAAATGGGCGAACGGCTACTACGGGAACGTGCTGCTTACACGCTGGCCCGTGCTGGACAAGCGGGAGGTCGACCTGCGCTTTTCCAGCCGTGAGCCGCGCGGCGCCATTGAAGCGTTTCTTGCGGTGTATGACGAGGAGGTCCGGGTCATTGTCACCCATCTTGGCCTCACCTTTTCCGAACGATGGTTTCAGATCGCGCGGCTTGTAGATGTCATTGAGGAGAAAACATCGCCCCTGTTCATATTGCTGGGGGATATCAACGAATGGTTCGCCCCCGGCCGGGGCCTGAAGCTGCTGCATCGCCTCCTTGGGAGGCAGTCCGCCATTCGAAGCTATCCTTCATGGCGGCCCTTGTTTGCGTTGGACAGAATCTGGGTGAAACCCAACGAGGCCTTGAAACGAATCTGGATCCATAAGACAAGGCTTTCCCGGGTGGCATCGGATCATCTCCCCGTCGTCGCCGAAATCGGAAAGGAACAGAACAAAAGCCGTTGAAATAGTCGGAATCATTCAAATCACAGAATGACAGGAGCCGGTATCTTATTATACCTGCCAACTGAATACTGATCGCTGAATTCTGCTGCTGAACAAACACTGAACCCTGAACGCTAAAACTGGTTGCGAACGCTTACCACGCCCAGGATTTCAAGGGCATCGTCGTGGGCTGCGGTCTTTGAAAAATATGTGGGGACTTCACCTCTTAGGGTGACTGTCCCGTTACTGACCTCCACGTACACCTCGGAAGCATTCACCCGGTCGTCCCAGTAGAGCTCATCCACCACGTCCTTTTTGATCCGTTCATCCGTTCGTGCCATTTCGATACTCCTTTCTTTCGAAAACGGGACAGTACAGTGGGGTTCTCGGGGTGGCTGAAGATCCTCTTGTGTCCACGGACATCATCCAGGACAAGCGGGCTTCCATCGTGGACCTGGAAATGACTCAGGTGATTGACGGCGACCTGGACAAGGTCATGAGCTGGTACGACAACGAATGGGGGTATTGCGCCCAGATGCTCCGGGAAGCCATGCGCATGCTCGGCCTTCCCAGGTCAATCTAATTGGTGCCCATTATAAACCAGATTGCGGGCATCGAGGGGTTCCCAATCCAGAAACGACTGTTTTCCGATGATGATATCAACTGAACTCATCTTCCTATCCCACCTGCTTCTTACGCCCCTTGACCAGGGAGGCGAGGGATTCGAGAAAGACCCGGACCTCTTCCGGGTTTCTCAAGATCAGGCCGGCCTCACTGAAGCGCTCCTCTTCGGTGACGGCGATACCCACGCCGCCCCCCTTCCGCGTGCGAAGCGCGCCGAAACCGTACTCATCGGTCACATCGTCTCCAATGTAGACAGGCATCCATTCAGGACCCTGCAGGTCGAGCGCCTCGAGGATCCACAGCAGGGCCCTGCCTTTGTTCCAGTCGATGTCCGGCTGGAGCTCGAGCACCTTCTTGCCGTGTCCCTTTTTCAGGCGAGGATGCCCGGCATGGACCCTGTCCACTGCCTCTTGAACGGCGGGTACGCCATCTTGGTTTACGTTCCTGTAGTGAACGGCAATGGAGTACTTCTTGCGCTCCACAAGGACTCCCCGGATTGCCGCCAGCCTCTCCTGGAGGGATGCTTCCGCGGAATCCAGGTCATGGAGGTACTTCCCGCCTTTCTGCAGGCCCAAAGGGCCTCTTTCCGGACCCAGGATGTCGAATCCGTGGCTGCCGGCGTATACGATATCGTCCAGTCCGACGAGCTGCTTCACGTCCCTGAGGTCCCGGCCGCTGACGACGCCTACGGTGCACACTGCGGCCAGGGTCTTCAGGGCCCTTCGCATGTCATCCGCCAGTAACGCCCACTCCGGCCTCTCGACAATGGGGGTCAGGGTGCCGTCGTAGTCCAGGAAGACCACGGGGTTTTCCTTGTGTAACCGCTTGGCCAGGTCGCCCAATGCGTGCAGGGCGGACGGGAGCTCCCTGGTGGATCGGGCAGCAAGCTGGATCTCGGAGAGGTCTTTGATCACTTCATGGGCACCTGCCTCAATGAGTTCCGATTGATGTCCCGTGCGATCCACGCCTATTACCCATCCGAAGCCTCCACGCCTGCCAGCCTCCACTCCGGACAGGGCATCCTCCAGGACAACGGCCCGTTCAGTCTGTACCTTCAAGCGTTTAGCCGCTTCAAGGAAGCTATCCGGCGCCGGCTTTCCCTTCAGTCCCAGCTCCTCCGAAACCAGGCCGTCGACGCGGACGTCGAAAAGATCCCTGAGGCCTGCGGCCTCGAGTACGGGCCCGCAGTTCTTGCTGGAGGACACCACTGCTGCTGCAAAGCCCCGCGCCTTCAGAGAGCGGACCAGGTGTGCGGCCGGCTGATACACCTCCACGCCGTCCTGCTCCAGCCTTTCCCGGAACAGCTCGTTCTTGCGGTTCCCCAGCCCGTGTATGGTGGCTTTTCCAGGGGTATCCTCAGGGCTTCCTTCCGGCAGCTCCAGTTCCCGGGACTCCAGGAAGCTTCGGATCCCGTCCAGGCGCGGCTTGCCGTCCACGTAATGCTGGTAGTCCGTATCCGGATCAAAGGGCTTCCACCGGCCGTCCGATTCCTCGCGGAACTCGTCGAAAAGCCCCTTCCATGCCGCTGCATGCACCCCGGCGGTCCGGGTAATGACGCCGTCCAGGTCGAAGACGACCGCATCGAATCCAAAACGGGACAAAACGAGCGAGGCACAGGGTTTATCTTTCATAAGGGCAACTCCTCCATGTCTGTCATTTCACAATAAGGTTGTGAACCGGGCAATGGGGTAAATCATGGATTCATACGATCAGGGGACAGTAGGGAGGATCTTGCTTCCTTTTTCTGTGTCGAGGAACCACAAATACATGATTGATCCCATTGCAGGAGCGGAGCCCCGGGGTCAGGATATGGGGTATGGAAGATTCGTGCTGCGCAACCGAAAATGCTTTCTCTGGAAACAGCCGCCAGGCTGATCCATGGCGCTGATCCATGGCTTCGCAGGAGCGGCCGCGTTCACGTAATGTGAGGTGAGTTTGTTATGGGAGATCTGGTAATAGTTTCGAATCGAGGACCTTTCAGTTTCACCAGCGAGTTCCTGAACCAGGTGGAATATCGCCTGGAAAACGACAAGTGGCCGTCCCCGCCCCGGTTCGGGGAAGGGGGGCTCGTGCAGGCCATGTCGGGCCTTCTTCGCCCCGGAGCGTGGCGAACCACGTGGCTCGGCTCGTCCATGGGCGATCGGGATGTGGACGTGGCCAGGGGACACTACAGCCATCTCTTTCAGGGAATGAAAGAGAGGGGCCTGGCGCCTCAGTGGTTTCCGCACATCGAGATAGACCCGGACAACCGCATGCACTTCCAGTACGGAGAGTACGATTTTTTCATGCGCTTCGTCTTCTTCGACACCCCCCATATGCACAGCTACTACAGCCGATTTGCCAACGGTTTTCTCTGGCCCCTGATCCATTTGACACGCCCTCCGCTGTTCTACAAGAAGAGCAGTGCGTTTCCCAGACCGGAGTTCCAGAAAAGCGACTTCGTTCAATACACGAGCAGCGGCCTGACCTTCGCCAACACCGTACTGGACGAAATCAGGAAGAGCGGAGCTCTCATGAGAACGAACGAGGAAACCGTAGTTTGGAACCAGGACTATCACCTGATGCGGGTTTCCGAGGACTTCAAGGCCCTCCTCCGCCAGGAGGGAGTCGATCCGGAGGCCAGAAAGCACATCCATGTGGGACAGTTCATGCACACCCCGTTCTTCAACATACACGAGATTCAGGGGCTGATTCGGGAGGACAAGCGGGGACGGATCAAGGCCCAGGTCTATGACCCGTTCGACGAAAGCATGGAAAGCGTCTTGAAGAGGGTGACGTGGGGAATGCTCCACAACGACTTCATCGGCTTCCACACCAAGGAGTACTGCGACAACTACCTCGAGGCCCTGGAGGAGTGGTTTCCCGTGGACATCCGGGTCGCGGATAAGTGCTACGAGGTCCATCGCCGGGGCGGCGTCACCACGATAGGCGCGTTCCCCATCGGCCTGGATGTGGACAAGATCCTCGCCGAGGTCGGGTCCGGAAAGTCCCTGGAGCACGAAGTGGAGGGGAGAAGCCTGCGGAAATGGATACAGGAGAAGCGTGGCCGGGACAAGGTGGTGTTCGGCGGGCTGGAGCGTAGAGACTACACCAAGGGGCTGATGGAGAGGTTGAGTGTCTATTTCCATGCCCGGAACAACCTCCGGAAAAGCGACCGCGCCACCTGTTTTTTTCAGGTTACAGCGCCGAGCCGGATGGCCAATCCCGAGTACCGGAAGCTCCAGGCGGACCTGGAGGAAGAGATCGACCGTATCAATGGGCGGCTGCCCGAAGAGGAGAGCATCGTGCACCTGGACAAGGGAATTCCCTCCCCGGAAAACTACCGGTTCATGAAAGAGGTGGATGTGATGCTCGTCACGCCGCTGGAGGACGGTATGAACCTCGTGGCCTTCGAGTACATCCTTTCGCAGAAGTACAAGAGCAGAGAGATGCGGGGGCTTCTGGTGCTGAGCACCAGCGGTGCGGCCAGGGTGCTTCGCATTAAGAAATTCGGAGAGGATGACGGCGTCGTGTTCGTGGACCCCATGAAGCCTAAGGAGGCTGGCCGGAAGATTGCGGACGCCCTGGAAAGGGGATGCCGCCTGTCCGATCGGTTGATCGAGTATGTTGAGACCGAACGTCGTGTGGACGATTGGGCTGAGCGTAACATCGAAGCGATCCTGAACGCGAAAAAACAGGTGTGAGGCGCTCGGTTTCAAAGATGGTCGAAGGAAGCGCAGATCATGCATGACAAGAGGCGTGCAAG
>JAWLEX010000037.1:0-16799 GCA_041685835.1 Desulfatiglandales bacterium | reverse complement strand
ATGGTCGCCTGGATGACTGAGGCCCTCGAGCTTACAGGCGGCGAGAAGACCCTGGAGATCGGTACCGGAAGCGGGTACCAGGCGGCCGTTCTCGCGGAGCTGTCCTCCCGGGTCTACACGGTAGAGCGGTTAAAGGAACTCCAGGATCGTGCCAGGAAGATCCTGGATGAGTTGGGATACGACAACATTTTCTATCATGTGTCCAACGGCACTTTGGGGTGGCCCGAAAACGCCCCTTACAACGCAATCATGGTCACGGCCGGCGCACCCAGGGTCCCGGACCCCCTGCTGGAGCAGCTCGCCGACGGCGGTCGCCTCCTTATCCCTCTGGGGGACCGCTACAGCCAGATGTTGACCAAGCTCACCAGGCAGGGGGAACGGCTCACGAAGGAGAATCTCGGAGGATGCCGCTTCGTGGCGTTGACAGGGGAGTACGGATGGTAGCGTTTGCGGATACAGGCCTCAAGCGGGAACCCCATGCCTTCCAAGGTCTGTATTTCGATCTTATCAGCCGTGCTGGTCACGATGCCTCTTGAAGAGCACCGCCCCCAGCGGCGGAAGGGACAGGGTCAGGGAGTGGCGCCGGCTGTGGACCGAGACGGGCGCAGCCTCCACACCTCCCATGTTGCCCCATCCACTGCCCCCGTAGATCATGGCGTCGCTGTTGAAGATCTCCGACCAGAATCCTCCGGCAGGGGCGCCCATGCGGAAGTTGGCCCGGGGCACCGGGGTGAAGTTGCAGGCGGCCAGGATCTCGTCTCCTTCCCGGTGGCCCCGGCGGATCATGCTGAGCGTGCTCTGCTGTGCGTCGTTGCAGTCGATCCACTCGAAACCCCCCGGTTCCGCATCCTTCAGGTGCAGGGCGGGCTCCTCGCGGTACAATCGGTTCAGGTCCTCCACGAGGCGGTGAAGGCCTGCGTGAAGTGGGCGCTCCAAAAGATGCCAGTCCAACTGGGCCTCGTGATACCACTCGTTCCACTGACCGATGTCGATCCCCATGAACAGTAGCTTCTTTCCGGGCTGGCAGAACATGTATACCAGGAGGAGGCGCAGGTTCGCGAACTTCCGCCACTCGTCGCCCGGCATGGTCCGGAGGATGGATCCCTTGCCGTGAACCACCTCGTCGTGGGAGAGCGGCAGGACGAAGTTCTCACTGAAGGCGTACATGTTTCGAAAGGTGAGCTGACTGTGATGATACGTCCGGTGGATAGGATCCCTGGACATGTAGTCCAGTGTGTCATGCATCCATCCCATGTCCCACTTCATGCCGAAGCCCAGGCCGCCCACATAAGTAGGCCTCGACACCATGGGCCAGGCCGTGGACTCCTCGGCGATGGTCTGGACGTCCGGGTGGAGGCGGAACACCTCCGTGTTGAGCCGGCGCAGAAACTCGATGGCCTCGATGTTCTCCCGGCCCCCGTAGCGGTTGGGGATCCAGTCCCCCTCCTCCCGGGAGTAGTCCAGGTAGAGCATGGAGGCCACCGCGTCCACCCGTAGACCGTCCGCGTGGTACACATCCAGCCAGAAGAGGGCGCTCGAGAGCAGGAAGCTCTGAACCTCCTTGCGCCCGTAATTGAAGATCAGGCTGTCCCAGTCCGGGTGGAGCCCCTGGCGGGGGTCTGCGTGCTCGAACAGGTGAGAGCCGTCGAAGTATCCCAGGCTGTGCTCGTCCTTGGGAAAGTGGCTCGGCACCCAGTCCAGGATCACGCCTATGCCGTTTTGATGGAGAGTGTCCACAAGGTACATGAAGTCCTGGGGGGTGCCGTACCGGCTCGTAGGCGCGAAGAACCCCGTGACCTGGTATCCCCAGGATCCGTAAAAGGGGTGTTCCATCACGGGCAGGAACTCCACGTGGGTGTAGTTGGTGGAACGGACGTACCCGGTCAGGCTCGCAGCCATCTCGCGGTAGTTCAAGGGACGGTTCCCGTCGTCCAGCCTGCGCATCCAGGAGCCCACGTGGACCTCGTAGATGCTGATGGGCGCCTCGATGCTGTTGCGTGCGGCCCGGGATTCCATCCATTCCCGGTCGTTCCATTCGTAGTCCAAGTCCCATAGGACCGAGCCCGTGCGGGGCGGGGTCTCATGAAGAACGCCGAAGGGGTCGGCCTTGTCCACCCGGTAGCCGTTGTACCTGGAGCGGATGTGGTACTTGTAGCAGGCTCCCTTTTCCACGCCGGGTATGAATCCCTCCCAGATGCCCGAACTCCCGGACGGCGCCAGCTTGTCTTCGTTTGGTTTCCAGCCGTTGAAATCTCCCATGACCGATACCGCCTCTGCGTTCGGCGCCCACACCCCGAAGTGCGCTCCTGCCTCTCCTTCCGGGCTCAATGGCCGGGCTCCCAGCTTCTTCCAGAGGTGAAGATGGGACCCCTCGTTGAACAGGTAAAGATCGTCATCAGTCAGTAGGGTGCTTCGATTTGTGATCATGGCTCCGGTTTGCTCCTCTCGTGTCTTGGCGTTTTTCTATTCGGGGTCGGTTCTCTCCCTGTCCTCGAGGAGCCGGGTGAGGCCCCTCAGGGGGATGGCCACCCAGTTCGGGCGGTTGTTCAGCTCGTAGCCCAGCTCATACACCGCCTTTTCCAGGAGGAAGATCTCCAGGAGCATACCCAGGTCCGCGGAAGCCGGCAGAAACCCCCCGTCCGCAGCCACTGCCAGGTACTCTTTCAGAAAGGCGGCCGACACCCAGCGGCACCAGAACTCCGCCAGGACGGCCCCCTTCCCCTTTTCCAACCCCTGGGTCATGCCCACGGCCTGCTGACGATGCAGGCCGGCGTAGGCCGCGTAATGGAAAGACCGGTGCATCCCGGCCACGTCCCGCAGCGGAGAGTACTTCTTCCTCCGCTCCGAAAGCGGACGCGCCGGCTCACCCTCGAAATCGATGATGATGAAGTCCCCGCCGGTGTAAAGGACCTGCCCCAGATGGTAGTCGCCGTGAATGCGTAACTTGAGGCCTGGATCCTCCAGGCTCAACACATCGCGGAAGCGTTCCAGAAGGTCGTTCTTTCGGCGAATCAGGGGATCCGCCAGGGCCTGCTCCTCCTCCGGGAGCCCGGCGGTCTTGCGGGCCAGGGTGCGAAAGACCCGGCCGGTAAGGTTCCGCATGGACTGGTACAGCGACCGCTTGTACAGGCTGGTGAAGATCTCCGGGGCAAAGTCCGCACGGTCCCTGACCCCGGCCAGAGCGATGTGCATCCGGGCCGTACAGTTGCCCAGGAGCCTGGCGGACTCCAGAAACGGGCCGATGATGAACGCCTCCTCTTCCTCAGGCGACCGGGCGGCGGTTTCCAGGAGGCGCTCGTTGGGTGCGGCCTCGAAGGGGATATCCTCCGGGTGGGCCAGGGCCCGCTCGAAGTAGTCGGCCAGGGCCCCCTGGGTGTAATCCCAGGCGTCCCCCTGGTTGGACACGAAGCCATGGACCAGCCCCAGGCTCATGGGCTCACGGTGGCGAGGGTGGTACTCGAAGGCCGCGGCCAACGGCGGCGTGTGCTCGAATCCCTCGCGTGTGAGCACGTGCCCGATTTCCTGGTCCGGATTGATCCCCGGTTCCAGGCGCCGGAACAGCTTGAGCACTAACCGCTCGCCGAAAAGGACCGAGGAGTTGCTCTGCTCGCCCTTGATGGGCTTAGGCTCCAGGTCGCCGCCCGCCGACTCCCGGATTCGACTAAACCCGGGCTCGGGTTGAAACAGCACTCTGCCGCCGGCGGTCTCGAACGCCTGCCGCCTGGCGCAGGCCCCCAGGAGCCAGCGGGGAAAGTCCGGTGTGAGCATGGCGTCCGCGAGAT
Organism: Desulfatiglandales bacterium; assembly: GCA_041685835.1. Taxonomy (GTDB): domain Bacteria; phylum Desulfobacterota; class DSM-4660; order Desulfatiglandales; family HGW-15; genus JAIPEI01. The sequence goes on along the minus strand of JAWLEX010000037.1, from coordinate 13,017 downwards.
AGCCCACGGTTCGATCCCTGCCGCTGCGCACCCGTGCCAGGACCTGCACGCGGCTCTGCTCGAGATGCTCCCCCGCATTCGCCTTGTCCAGCAGGGTGAAAGCGGAGACGTAGATCCGGGGATCTCCGTCGGTGAACGACACCTCCACCGGCAGGATATGGGTCGTGGGCCGCTTGGCAGGGAGAGGAATGCTCTCCATAATCCGGATGTTTTTGATTCGGCGTGCCTTATCTCCGAACCAGCGCTGATACGGAAGCCATCGGGCCAGTAATGGGACCAGGCGGGGGAGGGCGTCCGGGCGGAACGCTTCCCTCCAGGTCCGCTCCACGTAGATCACCGGGAGGCCGGCTTCATCCGGTTCCGATTCCGCCCGCCGCAGGGGCCTGTCGCCGGTCCTCAGCTCGAACCAGTAAAAGGAATGGGGACTGATGGTGAAAAAGTAGGGCTGCTCGCCGATTACCGGAAAATCGGTCCTCCCGAACATCTCTATGGGCGTCATGCCCTGGAACATCGACAGGTCCAGGTCCGCGAACTGCGTGAAACGGGAGAGGTTGATCACCACAAGGACCCGCTCCTCCTCATGCTCGCGGAAAAAGGCCAGGATCTTGTTGTTCGAGCAGTCGAGAAAGGTGAGCTTCCCGAGGCCGAGCGCGCGATGACTACGCCTGAGGGCGATGAGCCTCCGGGTCCACCACATGAGAGAGCTGGCGTTCCTCTGCTGGGCTTCCACGTTGACGGCGTGGTAGTGGTATTCCGGGTCGATGATCACGGGCAAATACAGGCTCTGGGGGGTGGCCGAAGAGAAACCCGCGTTCCGGTCCACGTTCCACTGCATGGGCGTTCGGACACCGTCGCGGTCTCCCAGGTAGACGTTGTCTCCCATGCCGATCTCGTCACCGTAGTACAGGACCGGTGTCCCGGGGAGCGAGAACAAAAGACCCAGCATCAGCTCGATGCGTTTGCGCCGGTTTTCCATGAGCGGGGCCAGCCGCCGCCGTATGCCCAGGTTGATGCGCATCTGCGGGTCGTGGGCATAGGCGCGGTACATGAAGTCCCGCTCCTCGTCGGTCACCATCTCCAGGGTCAGCTCGTCGTGATTGCGAAGAAACATGGCCCACTGGCAGGAGTCCGGGATCTCCGGCGTCTGCTCCATGATGTCGATGACCGGGAACCGGTCCTCCATGCGCAGGGCCATGAAGAGGCGGGGCATGACCGGGAAATGAAAGGCCATGTGGCACTCGTCCCCTTCGCCGAAGTAGGCCGCCGCGTCCTCGGGCCACTGGTTGGCCTCGGCCAGGAGCATGCGGTCCTCGAACCGCTCGTCCACGTAACGGCGGAGTCGTTTCAGGAACGAGTGGGTTTCGGGAAGGTTCTCGCAGTTGGTGCCCTCCCGCTCGTACAGGTAGGGAACAGCGTCCAGGCGTAAACCGTCCACCCCCGCTTTCAGCCAGAAGTCGATGACCTTGAACATCTCCTTCCGGACAGCGGGGTTGTCGTAGTTCAGGTCCGGCTGATGGGAGTAAAACCGGTGCCAGTAGTAGGCTCCGGCCACCGGATCCCAGGTCCAGTTCGAGGTTTCGAAGTCTTGGAAGATGATGCGCGTCTCGGAGTAATTGTGCGGATGATCGCTCCATACATAGAAATCTCGGTGACCTGTCCCGGGGGCCGCCCTTCTGGCACGCTGGAACCACGGGTGCTGGTCGGACGTGTGGTTGAGAACCAGCTCGGTGATGACCTTGAGGTCCCGCTTGTGGGCCTCTCGAACCACCTGCTTGAAATCCCGCATGGTTCCGTAGGTGCTATGGATCTTGCGGTAGTCCGACGTGTCGTAGCCGTCGTCCCGCATGGGCGAGGCTGTAAACGGCAGGAGCCAGACCGCGGTGATGCCGAGCTCCTTCAAATAGTCCAGCTTCGCGCAGAGGCCCTTGAAGTCGCCCACGCCGTCGCCGTCGCCGTCGCAGAAGGCCTTGACGTGGAGCTCGTAAATGACGGCCTCCTTGTACCAGGGCGGGTGGATGGACTGCTCATGCGCCTGGTTCTTGGAATCAGCCATGCAATGCTTCTCCAATCACATGAAGTAATCGAAATCCTTTTCCGTGCGGAGCTTTTTCCGGATACGGAAGATGTGTCCGGGCGTGCTTCGGGGGTCCAGTTCTATGTAGTTCCTGGGGCCCGACCAGATGAAGCGGGCGTCGCTGATTAGATCGTGCATTTGGAAGGAACGCAGTGTGTCGATCTCGAGGGCCTCGAGGGGCAGGTCGATCCATCCGGACTGGGTGTAGTGCGGGTCCAGGTTCACCACCACCAGCACGGTGTTTTCAGACGATTCGTCCGTCTTGCTGTAGCAGAGGAGCATCTCGTTGTCCGTGCGGTGGAAGCGCAGGTTGCGGTCGTGCTGCAGGGCCGGGTTCTCGCGGCGGGCCTTGTTGACCCGTGCTATGAAGTCCCGCAGGTTGTCCGGGTGCTCCAGGTCCCAGTGGCGGATCTGGTACTTCTCCGAGTCCAGGTACTCTTCGCCTCCCTGCTCACGGGGCAGGTCGACGCACAGCTCGAAGGCCGGGCCGTAGATTCCGTAGTTGGCCCCCAGAGTGGCGGCCAGGAGGAGGCGGTTTCTAAATTCGGGCCTGCCGCCGACCTGTAGGTGCTCGGGCAGGATGTCGGGTGTGTTCGGCCAGAGATTGGGCCGGAAGAAGTCCCGTACCGGCGGGCGGGACAGCTCCGCGAAGTAGTCGGTCAGCTCGCCGGCGGTGTTGCGCCAGGCGAAGTAGGTGTAGGACTGGCTGAAACCGCTCTTGGCCAGGTGGTACATGACCTTGGGCCGGGTGAAGGCCTCGGCCAGGAATATCGCGTCCGGATAAACCCTCTGGACCTCCTGGATGACCCATTTCCAGAACCCGAACGTTTTGGTGTGGGGGTTGTCCACGCGAAAGATGCGGACGCCGGCCTCCGCCCAGAACAGTAAGACCTGCTCGAGTGCTTCCCACAGGTTTTTCCAGTCGTCCGTCTCGAAATCCAGGGGATAGATGTCTTCGTACTTCTTGGGCGGGTTTTCCGCGTACTGGATAGAGCCGTCCGGCCGGCGGCGGAACCAGCCGGGGTGCTCCCGGACCCAGGGGTGATCCGGGGAGCACTGGAAGGCGATGTCCAGGGCGATCTCCAGGCCCACCTCGCGGGCTTCATCCACCAGAAGGCGGAAATCCTCCATGGTGCCCAGGGCCGGGTGCACGGACATGTGCCCTCCCTCCTCTGAGCCGATCGCCCACGGGCTTCCGGGGTCTTCGGGCCCCGCCTGCTGCGTGTTGTTCGCTCCCTTGCGATGTGTGCGACCGATGGGATGGATGGGAGGCAGATAGAGCACGTCGAACCCCATGCCGGCCACGTAGGGCAGCCTTTCGATCACGTCCAGGAAGGTTCCGTGGCGGCCGGGCTCTTTGGAGGCGGATCTGGGGAACATCTCGTACCAGGCGCTGAAGCGGGCCTTTTCACGCTCCACCCGGATGAAGGGGTTGCGGTGGCAGGTGGCGGCAAAAGGCCGCTCGGCGTAGTGCTCGACCAGCAGGGCCAGGCCCTGATCGAGCCCCGCCTTCACCGCTCCCGGCGTCGGCGCTTCGGAGTCCAGGACGTCGGCTACGGCAGTGAATGTGCGGGCGTCCTCCCCTCGGGCGGACGCCGCGGTTTTCCTGAGCAGCAGGGCACCCTCTCGAAGGTCGGCCGCCTCCAGGACTCCCGCGGCATGCTTCCTGGCCAGGTTGCGCCGCCAGGTGGCGAACCGATCGATCCAGGCCGTGAGGGAGACCTCGTACACACCCAGCCCATCCGGGTGGAAGGAGGCCTGCCAGCGGTCATTGACCCGGTGGGTCATGGGGATCTCAGTCCAGTCGGCATCCCCCGGCCGTCGATACAGGAGCCTGGCCGACAGGACGTCGTGGCCGTCGGCAAAGATGTCCGCCTCCACGGTCACGGCCTCGCCCAGGCTGGCCTTGGCCGGAAACCGGCCCGCCTGCACCTGAGGTTGGACGTTTGTGATGACCACACGCTGCCGGCCGTAATCCGCCTCCATGTTGCACTCCCTTTTCTTTCCCTCCGCCGTTCGCGCAGCATGTTCAGTCCCTGCATGCCTGCGCGGTCCTTGCCCGCGCAACCACGCACCTTCCCTGGACAAACGGCGGTCCTTCACACTATACAATGGCCCTCCCCCGGTCTTCAAGGTCAAGGACAAAGGGTGAGGGGAGGCCTGTCTTGAACATCACCCTGCTCACCAAGGAGTATCCTCCACGCGTTTACGGCGCCGCCGGGGTCCACGTTCGCCATCTGGCGGAAGCCCTCGCCCGCCTGGACGAGCGTGCCCACCGGGTGCGCGTGCTCTGTTTCGGAGACCAGAGGGAACGGAATGCGAACCTCGAGGTGACCGGTGTTTCCTCCTCCTCCGCTCCCTCCGGCGAAGACAGGGTGGGAAAGCTCTTCGCCGCCACACTCCCCACCGAATGCGAGGGGCCCAGTAGAGAGCAGAGCGGAATCCTACATGAGTAAATCAATGTCCGCTCAGCCATCTTGAGCGTACATAGTGCATGATCTCCTGGGCCGCTTCCATAGGGGACAGCAAGTCGCTTTGCACCACGACTTCGGGCTCCGCAGGTTCTTCATAGGGAGCGGTCACGCCCGGCACCCCGCCTTTTAAACTACCTTTTCGGGCTTTCTGGTATAAGTTTTTTTCGACCAGCGAGGCATCCCTCGAACCCTCCCTGGCCTTGCACACTTCGATGGCGCAACGGATATACACTTCGGCGAATTCCTGCATGCTTTCCCTGGCGAGGTTTCTGAAGCGCCGCCGGTTTCCGGTTGCATCTATGATCACGCTTTTGCGGCCGTGCTCCACAAGCAGACGGGCCGCGAGCACGAGGGCCCGGTAAACGGTTTCCCTTTCCTCTTCCGTGTATTTCGGTTCCGGGGTCAGGAACTTCCGCAACTCGTCCATGGCCAGCACGACCGGCTCGACTCCTTCACGCATCAGAAGCCTTTCCACTTCCACCCTGATCGTCGTCTTCCCTGAACCGGGCAGGCCTGTGAGCCAAAGGCAGAAATTCATGGTCCTTCTCCGGGGAAACGTTTTCAAAATGTGTCAAGCACATCACAATGAAATGTTATGCCCCAAATAATCATTTATGCGGTCCAAGTGAAACTTGTCGTCTTCCAGAACGGACCGTCCGAAATTAAGAAGTCTCCTTTTGGTCTCCAATGTGTCCCGGGGATAAAATTTCGGATGAGCAATGACCAGCGTCCTGAATGCGAAGAAGGGCGGAGCCACATCCAAGAAGCCGTAATCACTGGTTTCCTCGAGGTAGGTTTCGGTGAAAATATGAAATAGCTCGGCAAAGGGACCGTTGAAAACCGACCGTTCCTTGATCGCATAATAGATGTAGTTGACTCCCAGGCAGGTCACGTCATCAGCGGCTTCGCCCCAGGTCCCTCTCGCCCGGTCCAGCAGGGTGAAATCGCCGTCCTTGAACCAGATATTGCCGGGGTGAAAGTCGCCGTGAACACAGCAAAGCCGTTCGATCATGTTTCTGATTCTTCCCCACCACGACATGGACTTTTCTGCATACGCCACCAGTTCCTCATCGGATATGAATTCAGCTCCGTTGTATGCATCGATGATACCCATGATGCATTCGCCGTGGCCGACGAGTTCACGGATGCGTCTGCGGTAGAGTGTTTTCGCCTCCTCCCCGGTATACTTCTCCCGATGGACCCCCGCGACAAAGCGGGCCAGCATGTGTGCCTTCTCCCTGTCCTTGCGTTGGAGCCTACGTTGTTCAAGGATTGTGTCCAGGTCCTTGAAGTATTCTGTTCCCTCCGCCCTTTCCATTAAGATGTAGAATTCGTCCGCTTCCTTCATGGAAATCAATCGGTCCGGGGCATCGCCGACTACATCCAGCGCCTTGATGTGCTTATCCATCTCATTGTAATTGGATTGCGCAAGAAGCAGAACCTGGGCCCTGTCCGAATAGTGGTCATGGCCGAACCCGGAAGGCGACAGCGATTTCATGATCATCTGCCGTTCTTCTCCGGGCAAGGTGAATGTCAACAAGTACCCGGTTCCGTGGGTGCCTTTACCTCTTCTCTTTATGCCGGTCAAACCGGCATCCGGCCCAAAGCGTTCCTTCAGATAAAGGTCTAGTTTTTTTTCGAAGTCCATGTGTTTCCTCAAGCCTTTTCAATGATCGGCCTCTGTACCGGCTCTTATTTTTTCTGGCTGATGACGATTTCCAGGCTTTTTCCTTCCTCGAGTTCGTGGAGTTTTTTTCTGTATCCGATTTTTATCGGTTTTTCCCTTGCTCTACAAGCAGTTATCGTCATTTTGCCGGGAAGAATATCAACACTCAGTTCGTGTCCACGATAGTGAATCCGCATGCGAAGCCTGCTCAATTCCTCAGGAAGGCACGGATTGAACCACAGCACATCGTCTCGGGCTTCAAGGCCCGTATATCCCATCTGGACCATGTTGATACAGCCGGCCATGGCGCCGAGATGGATGCCTTCGGGTGTGGTTCCTCCCTGAATGTCCGAGATGTCGCTTTCGAGAGCTTCTGTAAAAAGGTCCCATGAGCGCGCCCTGTCCCTCCTGGCAAGAACCCAGGAGTGGACGACCCGGCTCAGGGTGGAGCCATGGGAGGTACGCTTTATGTAATAATCGATGTTCCTGGGTATCGTCTCGTACTCAAAAGGATATCCGAGCTGTTCAAACAGGGCCCCGAGTTCTTCTGATGAAAAGATGTAGAACAGCATGAGCACGTCAGCCTGTTTGGATGCCTTGTAGCGGTTCGGAGAATCGTCTTCAGCTTCGAGAATCCTGTCCAGCCTTTGAATATCGTCATATTTATTCCGGTAGCCTTCCCAGTCGAATTCTTCGAGTTTGTCATAGCCTTCGAACTGACTGATGATGCCGTCGCCGTGGAAAACCACGCGCATCTTGCGGCTGATATCCCGCCAGCGATCCAGTTCTTCATCTTCCAAGGCCAGGGCCTCACAAAGCTCATATCTCCGGTCTTCCGGCAGGATTTTCAGGACTTTCAGGGCCTCGGTCAAGACCCACACCGCCATGATGTTGGTGTAGGCATTGTTGTCCAATCCGGGTTTGTCGGAATCGGGGTAGGCTTCGTGGTATTCGTCCGGTCCCATGATGCCGAGAATTTCGTACCGGCCCAGGTCAGGATTGTAGGTTGATATACTCGCCCAGAACCGGGCGATCTCCAGGATCATTTCAGCACCGTGAAAAGAAAGAAACTCGGTGTCTTCGGTGGCCTGGTAGTATTCGCTGATATTATAGGCAATGGCCGCGTTCACATGCCGCTGGTAACGGGAATGATCGGGGATCCATCGGCCGGATTTCGGGTTGAGATGGATCTTCTGGGTTTCCTCACGTCCGTTGCTCCCACTCTGCCACGGGTACATGGCACCTTTGTAACCGGCTTCTTTCGCAGAGGCACGGGCCTCATTGATCCGCCTGTAACGATACATCAGCAGCGCACGTGTGATCTCCGGGACCCGCAGGTTCAGAAAAGGAAAGATGAAAAGCTCATCCCAGAAGATGTGACCCCTGTATGCTTCACCGTGCCAGCCTCTGGACGGAACGCCCACATCCAGGTCCATGGTGTGCATTGAGCTGCTCTGAAGGAGGTGAAAGGTGTAAAGGTGGAGGATCATGCCGGTGCGATCCTCTTCCGGGGGAGCTATTTCTTCAAACTCGATGTCAAAGCGGCGCCATAAATGTTTCCATGCAAGGACGTGCGATTCGAGCAGCTCCTCGAAACACTCCGCCTCGGCAACCAGTTTTTCCGCCTCGAGCCCGCATTCCGCAGAAGCGTGATCTCTTGAAGTGAAGAGGGCGACAACTTTTTCGATGCGTAACTCGCTCCCTTTCTCAACCTCCACAACAAATCGTTGCGAGATGTGACCGGGCCCTTCAATGGGTTTTCTTTCCGGTCCGGCGAGTTCTTCTCCGTTCTTTTTAAGCCGTGTCCTGGCCGCCTGAGCGATGCGGAGTTCCGACTGGCTGGTCTGCATCTTCAGGAGGATGGTTTCTTCATCAACAGCCCGCGTACCCAAAGGTTCAAGGTGCCTGCTGTTGAGGTCTCTGTAACGGGCGACGCCGTCATTAATTACTCTTCCATCGAGAGCCGACTCGAATTCCACTTCGCCGGACCAGTTTTCCGGGCTGAAGACGACTTCGAGAGCGGCCAGATGCGGCTCCGCCATGTGCACCAAACGCCTTTCTTTTAACGCGGTTCGCCTTCCGTCCTTGTCTTTGAAGCGTACAGTGCGGAGCAAAAGGCCTCTTTTTATGTCCAGCTCCTGGCGATAGTCCAGGATTTCCACTCGAGTCAGGTCGAACCATTCCCCGCCGGGATAACGAAAGCTCAAGCACAGCCAGTTCGGCAGGTTCACAAGGTCTTCGTTTTCGATAACCCTCCCCTTGAGTTCCGTCTCCAGGCGGTTGTACCCGCCCGCCAGGTAGGTCCCGGGGTAATGGATGTCATCGGCATGCGATTCGGAGCCGGCGCCCCTGGTGGCAAAATAGCCGTTTCCGAGCGTGCAGAGCGCTTCCCGGAGTTTTTCCTGGCCGGCGTCGAATCCGTCGTATCCAAGTAGCCAGACTGTCATGCATTGTCTCCTTTCAGGCGTTTCTGATCTGCTCGTAGAGGCGCTCGGTGTCCTCCCTGCGGCACAGTTCAGTACCCGGTGTCATGACAGCAGCAGCGCCTGCGGCCACGCCGAAGCGCACGGCATCCGGCAGTTCCCATGTTCTGGCTAATGCCGCCGTTATTCCTGCCACCATGCTGTCACCGGCCCCCACCTTGCTCTTGATGGGAACGGTCGGGGCCCTGATCCTCTCCACTCCCCCCTTCCATACAAGAAGTGCACCTGCCGCTCCCAGGGAGACGACCACAACCTCGCAGCAGACGTCCTCCACCAGCCGCCGGGCCAGTCGTTCCTGCTGTTGTTCGTTTTCTATGGCCTCACCCTCGATGATCTCGAGTTCCCGAAGGTTCGGTTTCACCAGAAACACACCTTCCCTGCATGCTGAAGCAAGCGGCTTTCCGGTCGTGTCCACTATTGTCTTAGCGCCATGGGCTTTTCCCCATTTGGACACCCCGGCATAAAAATCCTCTGGTACGCCCGGTGGCAGGCTCCCGCTGCAGATGATGTAGTCGGGTTTGAAGTCTGTTTGTTTCAGCCGGTCCATGAAGCCATGCCACTCCGTTTCCCGGATTTCAGGCCCCGGCATACCGAAACGGTATTGCTGACTGGATGATTCCTCGTAGACAATGAAGCTCTGTCTGCTCAAGGCTTTGATTTCAAAAGGTTTTTGAAGGACGTACTCTTGATCGAGCAACTCCTTTAACATGTCTCCGACAGCTCCTCCTGCAGGATATAAAGCTGTGGATTCTTCACCGAGCCTTTTCAAAGCCCTGGAGACATTGATGCCTCCCCCGCCGGGTTCGTATCTGGGCCGGGCGCAACGGAGCTTTCGCTCGGCCACCACATTGTCCACCGAGGTGCTTTTGTCGATGCAGGGGTTCATTGTTATAGTGATAATGTTGTTCATAACTCATCCCTGTTCAGTAAAGTTCCTCCTCGAGAAAACCTCACGCACTATTGCCGGCTTCTTGCAATCCTTTGGCCGGCTGTGCCGACTCAGGTGCTGAAAGCGCGGCAGAATGGACGGCTTCATTCTGTGGCGCACGGCCTGATCTTCATAAGGCTATCAATACCTTTGAAAAGAGCAGGGCGTAAGTAGGTCCTTCCTGTAGTTTTGATTTGTCAAAGCCGTATTCGTCCAAAGCGGTGTTGATCTTGGCCAGGCACGATGTAAAATACTCTGGAGAACAGATATTTGTTCCGCCGGTTTTCGGGCAAGGGGAGGTTACCGGTGGCTTGATCGTGTAGATTCAGAAAGGAGAATGCCGATGGATGAAAAAAGAGATGCATACATACAGAAACTGAGAGCGAGAATGGATGAATGGAATGCTGAGATAGACTTCTTATCGGCTAAGGCTGATCAGGCAAAGGCCGAGACGAAAATCGAGTATCTGAAAAGGCTGGAGGACCTGCGGGCAAAGCGCAGGGACCTTCAGGAAAAGATCGTGGAAGTTGAGCAGGCAGGTGAAAGTGCCTGGGAAGATCTCAAGCAGGGGCTTGAAAACTCTTGGACAATTTTCAAGACGAGCCTGACCAAGGCCAAGTCAGAGTTCGAACGAGGTTATAAAGGAGAAAAAGAAGATGAGTGAACGGGGAATGAGCAGGTGAATGTTTATCAAGTGGTCGAGTATGGCCGCACAAAAGACATAATGAAGGCGATGGGTATCAATCGCTCCTAAAGAGCGGCCCAACCGGGGCTCGGGGTTTCGTCCCCTTCGAAAATCGATCTCGTCAATTCATGTCTTTTCTTGTTCCGCCACCCTTTTTATGACCTTGATCACACTGTCCGGGTTCAGAGAAATTGAATCGATGCCTTCTTGAACGAGAAAGGCGGCGAAATCCGGATAATCGCTTGGGGCCTGGCCGCAGATACCCACTTTCCTGTTCGCTTTGTGAGCCGCCTCGAGGAGCCTCTTGATTTCCATCTTTACGGCATCATGTCTTTCATCAAAAAGATCTGAGAGTTCAGAGGCGTCCCTGTCCACGCCCAGCACGAGTTGCGTGAGGTCATTGGACCCGATGGAAAAACCGTCGAACCGTTCTGCAAATTCCCTTGCCAGGGTTACATTCGAAGGGATCTCGGCCATCACATACACTTCCAGGCTGTTCTCTCCTCTTTTCAGCCCGTTCTGCTCCATCACCTCCAGGACCTTGTCCGCCTCTTTTGGTGTCCTGCAGAAGGGGATCATAACCACCACGTTTTTCATTCCTGTTTTTTCCCGTACCCTGAGAATAGCCTTGCATTCGAGCGCAAACCCGTCGCGGTAGCGGTCGCTGTAATACCGAGATGCGCCTCTAAACCCGAGCATGGGATTGTTCTCGGTGGATTCGAATTCCTCTCCCCCGATCAGGTCCGCATACTCGTTCGTTTTGAAATCGCTCATTCTGACAATGACCGGCTCGGGATACTGGGATGCAGCGATTTTGGAAATCCCTAGTGCAAGATGATCAACAAAATATTCTGTCTTGTCCTCGTATCCCCGGGTTAAATTGCTGATTTCCTTCTTGACCTTCTTGTCTTTCAGTTCCTCGAAATGTACAAGGGCCATGGGGTGAATCTTGATAATGTTGTTGACAATGAACTCCATCCGGGCCAGGCCGATTCCGTTGCAGGGCAGGCGCCACCATCGAAACGCAGCGGCTGGGCTCGCAATGTTCATCATGATTCGGGTTTTTGTTTCAGGGACATCTTGCAGGTTCACTTCCTCTTCGTTGAACTTCAAGATGCCTTCGTAAACATAGCCTCGATCACCCTCGGCGCATGACAGGGTGACCTCCTGATCATCCTTCAGCGTGTCTGTTGCCTCTCCGGACCCCACGATAGCGGGAATGCCAAGCTCCCTGCTCACTATGGCCGCGTGGCAGGTCCTTCCGCCATGATCCGTAATAATCCCCTTGGCTTTTTTCATGATTGGTACCCAATCCGGATCGGTCATTTCGGTGACAAGAATGGAATCATTCTCGAATCGATCGATTTCATCGGCACTCTTGATGAGACAGGTTTTTCCGGCGGAAACCGCCTCTCCGACGGCCAACCCTTCCAGAAGCCTTTCACCCTTTTCCTCCAGCGTATAGGTCTTCAGGCTTTCAGCCTCCTTCCGTGATTGAACGGTTTCCGGCCTGGCCTGCACAATGAACAGCTCATCCAGATCTGCGTCCTTGGCCCACTCGATATCCATGGGCTTTTCATAGTGCTTTTCAATGGCAACCGCCCAGCGGGCCAGCGCGAGCACTTCGTGGTCTTTGAGAACGAACCGGCGGCGCTCCTTCTTCGGGGTGTCGATGTTTTTCGTAGAATGGCTCGCTCCAGTGGCATAGATCATCTTCTTTTCCTTGTCTCCCAGGGTCCGGTTGATGATCGGAGTGAAAGAATTTTCCCCCAGCAAGGGCTTGAAGACCATGTATTCATCCGGTGTCACTGTGCCCTGGACGACATTTTCCCCCAGACCCCAGGTCGCGTTGATAACGACCGCATTCCTGAAACCGGTTTCCGTATCGATCGAAAACATCACCCCGGATCCGGCCCTGTCCGAACGAACCATTTTCTGAACGCCTACTGAAAGCGCCACCTTCATGTCGTCAAATCCGTGTTCGGCCCTGTAGGCAATGGCCCGGTCGGTAAACAGCGACGCATAGCAGCGCCTGCAGGCGTCCATCAGGTCCTCCTCCCCTGAGACGTTGAGAAAAGTCTCCTGCTGGCCTGCAAAGCTGGCTTCCGGCAGATCTTCGGCGGTGGCACTGCTTCTGACGGCCACATCCACATCTGAACTCTCAGCGTTATATCTGCTGCTGAGTTCGTTGTAGGCCTTCCGAATCTTGTCGGCAATGGCTTCAGGAAAATGGGATTGCCTGAAAAGCCTGCGAATGGATTTGCCGGCCTGCTCCAGAGGGCTATCACCATTCCGCCAGCGCTCCAGATGCCCGTTGATCTTCGAGAGAAGATCGTTCGAATCCAGGAATTCACGGTAGGCTTTGGCCGTGGTGGCAAATCCGTCCGGCACTCTGATACTTTCTTTCTTAAGGCTCCGGATCATTTCACCCAGGGAAGCGTTCTTGCCGCCCACCTTTGCCACATCGGCTGAAGTGATGTTTTCAAACCAGGCGACATAATCATTGTCTTTAGGCATCAGTTTTTCCTTTCTCTGTCTTGAATTCATCGAGATGGAAACTTGTTAGTGCCCATCCAGAAACGCTTTTTGGGCACTGGCAAGTTTCCAATCCAGAAATGAGGATTTTTTGTCAAGCTCAAGGAAATCAAGAGGTTGCGCGGAGGCGTACTGAAGTACGCCGCACAAGCAACCTCGCAGATTGACGCCG
>JAWLEX010000036.1:0-26351 GCA_041685835.1 Desulfatiglandales bacterium | reverse complement strand
CGAGGCTAGGATAACCACCGAACCGCCGGCCATGATCCAGGCCCCGTATTTGAGGCATTTCCGAAGGGTTTCCTGCACCCTGTCATAAAGTCCCGCCCCGTTATTCTGGGCCACAAGTGTCAGTGCGGCGATATTCAGGCCGATGGTGGGCACAAGAACGATCTGTTCGACACGCATGGCGATGCCGTAGGCGGCCACCGCCTCCTTGCCGAACCAGCTCACAAAATAAGTGATGACAAAGATGCCCATTCCTACGGTGAGCATATTGAAGCTAGCAGGGAATCCTTGCCTGGCTATCTCCTTGAAGGGCCCCGGCTTCGGCAGGATATCCCTTACCGTGTAATTCGCAATAAGCCCTGTCCTGTAAACCTTGTACCCGAGGTATATGCAGCCGATTCCCTGAATTACCACGGTTGCCAGGGCAATGCCGAAGATGCCCATGGCGGGTAAGCCGAGTCCTCCATATATGAACCAAGGGTCCAGCGCGAGATTCAGCAGGAAGCCCGCGATCAGGAAGTTCCTGAAAGGCCTTGTTTCTCCCATCCCGTTCAACACTGAATTGAACATGTAAAGAAGCATGAAAAGAATGGTGCCCAGAAAGATGGTGTTTATGTAGGTTACAGCCATCACTAGATAATCATCAGAGGCGCCCAGCATACTGAGTAAAAATGGTGAGCCGTAGATGCCGACCGCAGTGAGCGCGATGCCGGTCAGGTTGCCGAAGGTGATGCCCTGCACGGCATAGAGCCTGGCTTCCCCGGTGCGGCCCGCGCCCAGGGCGTTGGCCATGAGAGCCGTAGTCCCCGTGGAGATGCCTGTTCCCATGGCGATAATGATGAAAAACACAGGGAAGGAAAGGGATAGGGAAGCCAAGGCCTGGGTGGATATGAGGCCGCCGAAAAAGGTGTCCACGGCGTTGTACAGGGTGTTGAAAAGGAAACCCACACTGGCGGGCACGGTGATGTCGCGTATCAGTTTGGGAATCGGTTCCGCTATCAGCCGGCTCTTTTCCACCATGACGCCGCTATTGGCTTTACTCCTTCCGACCGAGAGGAACTTTTCCGCATCAGGGCCTTCGCCATTTTGACTATGCGTTCCAGGGCACATTCAAATGAAATTTCAACTCGTGAACACGATATTCCCATGAAAAAACTGAACGGCGCCAAATTGATTTGACCTTCTTGAAAACCATTATTATTTCATTTAACCCCATTATAACAAGAGATAACTCTTCATCAGATGCCTTTGTTATTATTCCTCGTTAAATACATTGTGGCTCAAATCCGCCTGGCAAATGTCATACCAAGGTCCGTTTCAAGTTTAATATGTCCGGCGGTTAATCCACCGCCTCTAAGGCTACCGATGGTCCCGGCTCTAGTCCCGGAGTGGTGGGACGATACTAATGAATGATTTGTTGAATGTTATGTGATAGGTCTTGGTCTCAAGCAATCAGAGCAGGGGCACCTTAAAGTTGTGGATTATAGGTGCTTACCTCAAATCGATCAGGCCATCGCACCGACCAGGCACAGGAGGAGTATGAAAAACCCGGTGAAAGAAAACGCCTTCACGTTAGCGATCATCGGGGGCGGCCTGACCGGTACATCCATGCTCTGCCAGTTTGTCAGGCGTATGCAGGCATTGCTGGCCCAAGGAAATGCGGCCCCTGCACCCATTGACATGCACGTGATTGAAAAACAGGATTTTTTCGGGCCTGGATTTCCGCACAGCGATCAGAATTCCATGCCGTTTCATCTCATCAACATGTGTGCCCGGGACATGAGCATCCTTTCAGCTGAGCCGGACGACTTTCAGGATTGGGTGAACCATCATATCCGTGAGATGGAGGAGCAATTTCCAGGAGTAGCAGGCAACGAGGGAAGTCCTGACCCGAAGTGCCATCATTTCCCCCGCCCTGTCATGGGCGAATACCTGAAAGCCCGTTTTCAGGGAGCGGTCCTTGAAGCGAAAAGGATCGGCATCAGAGTTCATCTTCACCCGGGTTGTGAGGCAATCGATATATCGGAAGGCGAAGATGACCAGATCCGGGTTTCCATTATGGATCGGCAATCGCGGACTGAAGCTGTCCTCCATGCGGATCGTGTCCTTCTGGCCACCGGACACTGGTTTGACGAGGAAAGGAGGGATGGATATTTCCCTTCGCCCTGGCCGCCCAGGTACCTTCAGGAGAATATACCAGAAGGGATGGAGGTGGGAATTATCGGCACCAGCCTGAGTGCCGTAGACGCCGTCCTTACCCTGACTGCCAATGGGTGTTTTTTGCGCTCACCTTCCGGTGAACTCCTGTATGAGCCCCCCAGCAAACCCAGACGACTGGCCCTTTATTCGAGGAGGGCCCTCCTGCCCACGGTGCGCGGCCGCATCGGGCCCTACAAAAACCAATTCACGGTCCCAGGAAAAATTCAAGCCCTGGTCGACGAAAAGGGACATCTGTCACTGGAAGACCTGTTTGACTTGCTGGATAGGGACCTGAAAAAGGCCTATGGTCATACCTTTCCGTGGAAGGAAGTGACAAGCCCTGAGGGGACGGCGAAGTCGCTTCTTGAAAAACATATCAGTGAAGCCAGATATGGAGACGGCCCCCATGGCGAAATCGTCTGGCAAACTGTCCTGCAACAGCTTTTCCCCATGGCGCGCAATATGTATCTGTCCCTATCCCCAGACGAAAGGATTCGGCTGGACAAGGAGTTCAATACCGTCTTTTTCATCCATGCCGCCCCTATGCCCATGATCAACGCGGAAAAGCTTCTTGCACTCATGAATGCCGGTATTGTTGTGGTCAGAAAACTGACGGGGGCGGCTGCTTTTAGAGCAACAGAGGCCCCCTTCACTTTTGCCTTCCAAGGCCCCGGCGGCAAAGAGGTGGAAGCAACCCACCCCTATGTAGTGGACGCCAGAGGACAAAGCCCTTTTTACAATAGAAACCAGCAGATGCTGGCAGTCAATCTCCTTCGCTCAGGAACCGTGGAGGTTGAACCGCTTCCTATGAAATCCGTGATGGTTAGTGAAAGGATGGGAGGACTCTGGATTGAGCCGCATACCCATCGAATTCGCCGTACCCGATCCGATGGAAACGTCGCCGTCTCGGAAAGGATCACCGCAGTGGGGGCCATGACCAGAGGTCAGATCATCGATGCAAGCATGGCCCACGGCAGCGCCGTGTCTACGGAAACCATCGCTCGAGATTGGGTAGACTACGTGTTCTCTTAAAGGTTTAATGTTTCCCGGGAAAAAGGTGGGTTCCCCAAGGCCGTCCGGCGCGTCGCTAGGAAGAGATACCCGGCCTTTCAATACCCCTTTGCAGTTCAGGAGGCGTTCCAGAGGAGCTGAACGAGCTCCACCAGCAGCTTGTCCTGCTCCTCCCGGGGTGCCCCGGCCATGGCCTTCTCAAGCGCCAGATTGACGGCGTTCCGGTACCGTACCTCCCTTTTTCGCAGCTCACTGCTCAGGACGGGGCCTTCCCCGAGTTCGTCGGCAAGCTGTACGAAAAAGCGGTTCAGCACGAATGCGGAAAGCAGCCTATCAGGACGGCTTTCCTCCCTGCAGTGGGCTGCCATCCCCACCAGGTTTTCATAGTAAAACCCGTTGATGGTCAGGTCCCGGGCCTTCTTCAGCGCGTTCTCACTCATGATCGACTCCGTTTTACCCCCCCCCCCTCATTTTTTATGTGGGTCTGCCGAACAGTCGAGATGACCGGGGCTGCAGGATAAGGTGGATTTTAAGAGAAAGCCGTTGTTTCCGGGTCAATGGCCGACCTCCCGCACATGACCCTCTCGGAGGCCGTTTTCGAGGCGGCCGCCGCCACAGACGGAGAGGCCGTCCACCAGTAAGACGTACAAGAGATAATAACGAGAATATCTCGGCCTTTGGCGTTTCCACGAGTGCCTTTTCCAGCCATCCTGCCTGGGTACCAACCAGAGAGACGACCAGGGCCGTAGATAGTTTCCATCCAGAAATGGTCTTTTTTGCCAATCTCGGCGTCAATCTGCGAGGTTGCTTGTGCGGCGTACTTCAGTACGCCTCCGCGCAACCTCTTGATCTCCTTGATCTTGACAAAAAATCCTCATTTCTGAATTGGAAACTTGCCAGTGCCCAAAAAGCGTTTCTGGATGGGCCGTAGAATGCCTTTTCATCCCACCGCAAAACCAAGCGTTCGTGACGCTCGAGAGATTGAAATTTTGACTGCGGCTCGCCGACCGGTTCCCCTCGAAAGGTGAATGCCCGGATCATCACGTCCTCGAACGGTCCGCCATGGGCGAAATAGTTCTGACCGCCCACTTGCGAGCCCAGATCAACTCCATCGGCCTCCACCTGATACTTGAATGCGCCCTAACAATGGTTGCTACTCTTTTGTTCGATAACGGCAGGCTGTGCGGCGAGGGAACCGAGTCCGCCACCACCGGTAGGTTGGACCAGCCCATATTAAAATGCAAATAATCTCTGAAGTACTGAAATAACGTCCAGTTGCGCCTTAGAGTCTATCGTGCCGAGTTTTTGAATAAGACGCGCTTTATCAACTGTCCGCACCTGATCTAGTACAATTTGTCCGTGCTTCTTACGAAAAGTGCATGAAACCCGGGTGGGATATTCTTTTTGGGCAGAGGTCATCGGAGCTATAATTACCGTGCGAATGTTACTATTCATTTCGTCAGGAGAGATAACCAAGCAAGGTCGTGTTTTTTGAATTTCTGACCCGATAGTTGGATCAAGATTTTCCAAATAAACGTCAAAACGTTTCACTACCACTGCCATTCTTCCTCATCCCATGAATGTGAAATGTTTTCATCAATTATCGGTTCATCATCACCTTTTTCGCCCATAATTTTGAAAGCGGCATCCCAACCCTCCCGAATATTTTTTATGGGTCGGATGATTATTTGATTTTTTTCAACCTTGATTTCAACATCATCCATTATCCCGGTTTGCTCAAGAATAGGTTTTGGAATACGCAATCCTTGGGAATTACCAATTTTTATTACACGCGCCCTCATCAGCATCCTCCTTCTTAATCAATGTAGGCACATTGTAATTACAAAGGTATCTAAAGTCAAGAATTTAGTTTTTTTTGGCGCACCGGGGTGACGCCGATTCAGGCGGAGAGGCGCTTATCCAGCAGGGAGCTGGGAACAGCCTATGGGGGACAAAAACGGTCCGATTGTGCTGATACATTTACCGGCAGGAAAAACCCTGGCATCAGGGCAGGCTGCGTGATATAGGCGGGCGTGTCTCTTATAGTGGACCGATGGGTTTGAGACGCAGGTATTGCTGGGGAGGGATTGGAAGATTGGACAAGAACGTTCTCAAGGCGGACTGGCTGCTGCTTTTGACGGCCGTGATCTGGGGAAGTGCATTCGTGGCCCAGCGTGTGGGCATGGATCACGTGGGGCCGTTCTTGTTCAATGGAGTCAGGTTTACACTCGGGGCCCTGGTGCTGCTGCCTCTGGTGCTTCGCCAAAAGCCCCTTGTCCCACCCGAGGAGGGGAAGGCTGTTGGGGGCGGGAATCGTGCCCTTGTATGGGGAGGCGGGATTGCCGGGGTGGTCCTCTACACAGCGGCGGCGCTCCAGCAGGCCGGCCTTGTGTACACCACGGCCGGCAAGGCCGCGTTCATCACCGGCCTTTACGTCATCATCGTGCCTATTTTGGGCCTTTTGTGGGGCTTTCGGCCCAGGTGGGGAGGATGGCTCGGGGCCTGCCTGGCCGTAGTGGGACTGTACCTCTTGAGCGTCACCGAGGATTTCAGGCTCGCTCCCGGGGATTTCCTGGTGCTGGTGAGCGCCTTTTTCTGGGCGGTCCACGTCCTCATTCTGGGTTGGCTGTCGCCGCGGGTCAGGCGATTGCGTCTTGCGTTCATCCAGTTTCTGGTGTGCGCCTTTATGAGTCTTGTGTCAGCCGCACTGTTCGAGCCTGTGACCGCAGAGGGGCTTCGGGGGGCCGCCATTCCCATTCTATATGGGGGGCTTTTGTCGGTGGGTGTGGCCTACACCCTTCAGGTGGTTGCCCAGCGTCACGCACCGCCGGTGCATGCCGCCATCATCCTGAGCCTGGAGGCGGTGTTCGGGGCCGTGGCCGGCTGGATCCTGCTGGGCGAGGTCCTCGACTTGCGGGCCTTTGTCGGTTGCGGTCTCATGCTCTCGGGAATGCTCACGGCCCAGCTTTGGTCCTGAGGGAATATGTTCAGGTTTTGGGAGGGAATTGAATGAGCACGCTCAAAGATCTCATAAAAGGTGAGCCCGTGCACGAACGGCGCCTGGAGTTCCGATCATATCCCCTGGATGATGACCGGATCATCGTGGAAGGGAGGTTGAGGGACGACCGCCTGGTGCCGGGGTACCACTGGGACGGCACACCCATGTCCGCCGGAGTCGTACACAACATGTGCGTGAGGATGCTGGTGGGAGGGAGGCCGCCTTCCATCATGGATGCGGAGGCCGAGATGCTCAAAGTGCCTCACGAGCTTTGCCCGACCACACTGGATTCGGTCAAACGGATCATCGGGTTGTCCATTGTTCACGGGTACAGCGAGGAGGTGCATAATCGCCTTGGCGGGGTCAAGGGTTGCGCCCACCTCACGCATCTCATCGTGACCATGGGAGCCGCGGTTATTCATGGACAGTTCGCCCAGCACACGAGAAAGCTGCGCCCCATACCCCGATCCCTGGACGAGATGCCCGGCCTCTCCACAGTGATCAGGAGCTGCAAGCTCTGGGCTGAAGACGGCCCCCTGCTCCAACAGATACGGGAAGCCATAGAAAAGCAGGCCTAGCTGTTCAGTCGCCTGGCGACTTCAGCCACCCTGGCTCCCAGCTTGGCGGCATTGTCCTCTGTCGCTTCGTCAGGTGCGCCTGCGCAGGCCGTTCCATAGTGACCGGTGGCGGACATGGGATCGCCCACTATGACCATGCCGTAAATGAGCAGGCACTGGATGATTGACATCATGGTGGTCTCCTTGCCGCCTGTGGGGTCACCCGAGGTGGCAAAGGCCGCCCCCACCTTGCCTTCCATCTTTTTCCGGGTTCCCAGGAAGTCATCGAAGACCTTTTTGAGTTCCGCCGCCATGACCCCGAAGTAGACCGGCGAACCGGCGATGACGCCTGCGGAGTTCGTAAAGTCCTCCTTTGTTACGTCCTTTACGGACTTAAGGAGCGCGCTCGCCCCGTCAATCGAGTCAACACCCTTGGCCACGGCCTGGGCCAGCTTCTTGGTGTTTCCGCCCTTGGAATGATAAAGCACTAGAATCTGCATGATTGTCCGCTCCTTTGTTGTCAGCTCCGGTTGGGATACGGCCCGGCCCGGTGAGATCGGGCATCAGGGTTTTATAACGGTCAACCATTCTTTCTCTCATGGAGGGGCCGCCTGTCAAGAGAAGAACCGATGATGTGAGGCAGGCGCATGCCGCCCGGCGGGCCCGGCATGCAGGCTTGCCTTGGGCGTCATGCCTGTGCTAAGCGTTTAGGAATGACAGGAGGGCGTTGAGTAACGAGTTGCTTATTGTGAGGTATGCGGATGAATTTCTGCGATGCACATGTGCATTTTCTTCGCCACGGATCCGAGGAAGAGACGACAAGGGGCTGGATCCCTGTCCGCGATGAGGGCCTTCAGGGGATGGCGGTCATCATCATGGGGTACCACCTGGCCGACCGCAGGCGATGCCTGGCCCTGGTCCCCGGGGCTTACCACGATCGAGTGGATCATACGTTTTTCGACAGGTTTCCCGAGCCGGAAGCGTGCCTGCCGGGAGATTTTCCCGGCATACCCCTCTTTCCCTACCTTGACAGCCGTTTCATGGAAGAGGGCAGGGCCGACCTCAAGCCCTTTCGCGAGGCCGGGTATCGCGGGCTCAAGGTCCTTTACATCCCGGAAGAGGACAAGGAGAACCGGATGGCCGGGTGGAAGAAAGTGTTCGGCCGGTCCATGAGCGCCTCGGAGAACCTGACCGCCCGCCTGGTGGAGCAGGCCTCGGACTTCGGCTGGCCGGTGATATTCCATGCGGACCTGCGGAAATACGCCCCGTTCGTGGAAGACCTCCTTAAGGCCTTTCCCGGGACCCCGTTTGTTATTCCCCACTTCGGGTTTTCCCGAAAGGCCGTGGACCGGGTCCTCGAGCGCATGGGACACGTGAGCACGGATTTCTCCTCCCTGCTGCCGTTCATGAAGGAAGCGCCCGAGGCCTACGGGGATTTCATCAATACCTATCCGGACCGGGTGCTCTTCGGTTCGGATGCCACCATGGGATGGCCGGAACTCACCCTTGAGTATGTGGCCTTTGTGAAGAAGATGATCAGGGATGAGGGAGTCCTGCGCAAGGTGCTTGCGGAAAACTACCTGCGCATACACGGCGACAAGAAAGAAGCTTGAATGGCAGGGTTATCCGGCTGTAATCTCGAATTCCGGCGGTTTGACTATTTGCTTCTTTACAGCGCAGAGGTCCATGACCCGCAGGATGGAGGCACGGTATTTTTCCGGGAACCCCTCGGGAAGGGTCAGGTGAAGGGATAATTTCGTGAAGAGTTTATTGTCCGGGCCAAGCTCCCCTCTCATGCTCAGGGACATACCATCGGTTGAGAGCTTTCTCGTCTCGCAGAAGCCGGCGGCGTATGCCGCCGCACAGGTTGCTATGGAGGCCAGGAAAAGCTGAAACGGTTGCGGGGCCGAACCCTCCCCTCCCTCATTCACGGGCTGATCGGTCTTTATGAGTACGTCGTTCATCTGCGCTTCGACTTTCATGCCTCCGGAGAAGTGGATCTGGGCTATCTCCTTCATAACAGCGTGTTCCTCCTCGAGTAAGCGGCATTTGCCGCCCTGATAATGGTGTGCCGGCAGCGGGAAAATAAGACTACTTAACCCACCCCACATCAGTAAAGGTTTTATTTTCTCGAATTGCCGTGAGGATCGCAGATACAATACAATGGAAAGGGTTTTCCCGGCGTCATGGCGGGATATAGGGGGTCTTGGTTTGCGCATGATCCGGCTTGACAGTGGAAATGCATGGATTATAGGTTCTTATGCATGACCAGACAGTTGGGTTACCCCATGGATTGTCTTCCCTCATACCCGATTATCCAAGTTAGACGTTTGTTACGGGCGGGATATGGATGAAATCGAGACCAGGGACTGTTTCACGATCGGTGTTTCGGACCGGGGGCTGGATATCCGCAACCCTGAAGGACAAGGGGTTACGCTCTCCGCAACAGAGGCCCTAATGCTCCTGGACATCCTCAAGAGCGAGGAAGCGGAACTAAGGCGCATTGCCGACAGCTCTTCTCCCATGCCCATGCGGATCCGCTTCTGACCGGCCGTGGCCAATGCTTGCCGTTTAATGTGATCGGACGACGCGCGGCCTGTACTTCACGATTGTCCCGGGGCCGCTTCCCTCTTCCCCGGAGTATCCTTTAAGACTACTGAGAGCCGGGAGGAAGACATCTTGAAGAAGAAACCGCAAAACCCCGGTGCGGACCGGCCGGCCCCGGCCCCTGTGCCCGGGGATGAAAAGGGCCTCCTGCAGGGGATCCGCACACTTTCCGGCCGGGACATCATCCAGAACATCCTGGAGTTGGACAACCCCCGCGAGGCTGTGCGGCGGCTCCCGGAAGAAGACTTCTACTGGATGGTGAAGAAGGTTGGAGACCAGGACGCAGTCCTTCTTCTGGAGCTGGCCTCCAAGGAGCAGTGGCAGTACCTGCTGGACCTGGAGATCTGGGATGGAGACCGTGTGGACGTGGCCGGGACCGGGGCCTGGCTGGAGCGGCTCGAGCAGGCGGACAGCGCGCGGCTCGTCCAATGGCTCTTCAAGGAAGGTGAATACCTGGCATACTATCACCTCTTTAGAAGCCTGGAAGTGCTCGTCATCGAGAATCAGGAAGAGGTGTGGGAGGTGCCGGACGGTTTCTTCAGCCTGGACGGCGTATACTATCTCCGCGGCGTCGATCCCGGGCAGAGGCCGGCCATTGAGCGTCTTCTGCGGGTGATGGCGGACGAGGACTCCCTCCGGTTCCAGTCCCTGATACTGGGGCTTGCAGGGGTACTGCCCGCAGACCTGGAAGAGGAAATGTACCGCCTCAGGAACGTCCGGCTCGCCGAGCACGGCTTTTTGCCTTATGAGGAGGCCGTGGCCATATACTCCTCGCTGGATCCTTCCCGCCTGGCGCACGAGCATATAGAGTTTCTTCCCCGGCAGGATGTCTTGAAGGCGGATGGTGTCCTGGTTCCATCGGCCCCCCTGGAGCACGTGGATGCCGGCAACCTGCTCACCGAGGCCGTATCCTCCACTCCCGACCCTGAGTTGCTGGACCGGGTCCGCTTGGAGTTCGCAGGCCTGTGCAACCAGATCCTTTCGGCCGACAGGACCCTGTCGCCGGATCTTGACGCCTTGATCAAGGTGTGCCGCAAGGCCTCCTCCTATGTGAACCTTGGGCTGGAGCGATTATGCGGAAAAGACCGGGCCGCGGTGGAACAGGCCCTGACAAGGCATAGCCTGGTCTCTCTTTTCCAGGTGGGGTTTGGGCTGGCCTTGAAGATCAAGTGGGAGGCGGAAAAGTGGCTTAAAGGAAGCTGGTTCGCGTCCCACGGCCTTGAGCCCGAGTTCTGGGGAGAGTACTGGGGAGGCGTGCTCGCAGGGATCATGGAGCCGAGGCCGCGGTTTTTTGTCGGGCAACGGGAAGGAGACGAGGCGCGCGAGTTCCAATGGCTTTCCGACCTGGCCCAGTGCCTGACGGTTGTTCGCAGGATCATGGTCCTTGACGGCCTCCTGGCAAGGCTGGCTGAGATCTACCCGCCGGGAGCGCAAGTGCTCCAAGAGCCGGACTTGACGTTTAGGCCGCTCCTTTTCAATTTGTGGGCGAGACGCAAATTGAAGGCGAGCCCTTCATTCTCCGCCCTGACCCCGTCTCAGGCGAAGCGGTTCATGGAGAGGCTTCGGAGTAAGGGCCGGGACTCGGGCCCTCCTTATTCCATGGCCGCATTCGAGGGTGAATTCGTGGATGATTTCCTGTCGTTCGCAGGCGATTCCGACTCAGAGGCCGCTTCCATCCTGAGAGAGGCCCTGGTACTGATCTGGCAGGAATTCCAGGAAGAGCACCAATGGCTCTCCCCTGAAGACATGGACGGCAGGTACTCCAAGTTTATAACCATCCGCTGGTCCGGCGCTGAAAGATGAAAGGCCCGCAGCCTTGAAGGCTGCGGGCCTGAAGTGTAAGGGAGTTCTTAAGCCGCCTTTACGGTGATCTTTCGGGGTTTGGCTTCCTCCACCTTGGGCAGGGTGAGCCGCAGGACCCCGTCCTTGAGTTCCGCATCGATCTTGTCCTGGTCGATCAATTCGCCCAGGGTGAACTCCCGCACATAGCGCCCGGTCCGATACTCCCTGTAGACATCCAGCTCGCCCTCCTTTTCCGGTGCGATCACGTCGCCCGTGAAGGAGAGAATGTTCTCGTGGAGGTCAATGCTCAGGTCTTCTGTCTTTACTCCCGGCATGTCCGCCACCAAGGTCAGTGCCTTGTCCGTCTCGAAGATGTCCACAGCCGGAGTGAATGTGGGGCCGGGTACTGTCTGTTCCGCCGGGGTTGCCACTTCTTCTTTTTCTCTTGCCTGAAGGGCCTTGGTAGTGTCGGTCATGGTTCATCCCTCCCTTCTTAACTGCCTCACGAGGCCTTGATGCTGATCTGCCTGGGTTTGCTTTTCTCGGCCTTGGGAATAGTGACGGTAAGGACGCCGTTACTGCAGTTGGCGTCGATCTTCTCCGGGTCCACCTGGTCCGGCAGGCTCACTACACGGCTGAAACGTCCGCCTTCACGCTCCCGGCGGTGGTATTTGGTGCTGTCGCTCTCGTCCAGGATCCGGCGCTCGCCGGAAATCGTAATGGAGTTGGATGTGGCCGATATGTCCAGGTTTTCGGGTAGAATCCCCGGGAGTTCGGCGCGCAGGAAGAAATTGTCCTTGTCCTCGGTGAGGTTTACCAGGGGAAACACGCCCGCCAGCCTGGGCCGCTGAAACCCTCTGAGCAGCATGCCCTGGGTGAGGCGATCCATGTCCTGTTTCATCCTTTCCAGTTCACCGTAAGGACTCCACCAATCCATGCCTGGCCAGTTGCCCAATCTGCTGATGATCATGATTCATCCCTCCTTTTTCTCCTGATTTGGCCCCGGCCCGAAGCATGAGACGTTAATTGCAGACAACGCCTTTTGCTCACACAGGGGCCTGTCAATACATCCTTAATAATTACAGGAAGTTGACTTCAAAATAAAAATAAGCACTCGGCCCTTTCTGTCAAGGTTCCCGGTTGGAAAAAACTCTATAACTGTCTGGATTAATAAAAAACGGCCGGCGTTTCCGGAAAGGGAGGCCGGAGGGAGGGCTTGAACTTGCTTTGGAGTGCTGTCGGCGTTATGTTGAGCCTGTACCCCGGGCAGGGCGAGAACCTTCTGCCTCGCCCGGGTACGCGGAGACGCAGAGAAAAACACATTTGACTTTATTGGAAGAGCAAGCACTGAAAAGGAGCATTGAGTTTAAGTCAATGAGTATTCAATTCAAAAAGATCAAAGACCATATGCGGTTGAAAAATCCCTTTAAAAATTTTTCGATAGACGAGATCCCCTTTGAGATACGCTACGACCCCCTCACCGGACAGTCGACAAGGATCTTTGACCTGCCCTACCGCCCTATAGAGAGGCCGGACTTCGAGGAATTCATCGGGAAATCAAAAGAGATGAACTGCCCGTTCTGCCCGGAATCCGTTGAAACGGCGACGCCCCTCTATCCGGAGGAGGTCATCCCCGGTGGAAGGGTTCGTAAGGGAGACGCCCTGCTTTTTCCCAACCTCCTGCCTCTGGACCGGTACTCCGGGGTCTGCATATTTGGAAATGACCACTTTATCGCTCCCGGAGGATTCACCCCGGCGATCATCAGGGACGGGTTTACGGCCGCGCATACCTTTATTGAAAGGATCGCCCTGTACGACCCGGAGGTTCAGTATTTTTCCATCAACTGGAACTACATGCCGCCTTCGGGATCCAGCATGATTCATCCCCATATCCAGGTGAACTGCGGGGAAACCCCCACCTATCAGATGGGTGTGCAGATGGAGCGCAGTCATTCCTGTTTCCTGAAAAACGGGAGGACATTCTGGCAAGACTATATGGATGCTGAAAAGGCGTCAGGTGAGCGGGTCCTGATGGAAATAGGACCGACATTCTGGACCCTGAGCTTTGCCCCTCAGGGGGCGCTTCCCGACATGTGGTGCATATTCAAAGACTGCCGTTCCCTGCTTGAATGGAAGGACGAGGAGCGGGATGCCTTTATTGAAGGCCTTGCAGCCGCATTGAGCTATTTTGATCAGGAGAATCTCTACAGTTTCAATGTGTCGATTTTTTCAGGCCGGGAAGACGACCATTATCGGGTGAATGCCAGGATTACTCCGCGTCTTCTGCTAAGAGAGATCGGAAACAGCGACCAGACCTACACTCAGGTGCTACACCGGGAGCCCTGTTCCCTGCGGCCGCCGGAGTCCGTTCGGGGGAAGGTGCTGGAGGTCTTTGAGCGGGCCCTTTCCTGATCGTAACACATTGCCGGAATTGCCAAGCGGGGAATCACTTATGTTTTTTGAACTCCGTCAGTACCGCATCAAGGACGGGAAGCGGGATCGTTGGGTCAAATTGATGGAAGAGAAGATCATCCCCTTCCAGGTGTCAAAGGGGATGGTTTTCGTGGGAGGCTTCGTCTCCCTGGATGAGCCGGATCTATACATCTGGATCCGCCGTTTTGAGAGCGAACAGGAGGCCGAGCGGCTTTACAAGGAGGTGTATCAGAGCGATTACTGGACTACGGAGATCAAGCCTTCCGCCGACGAGATGCTTGATCGGGAAAGGATGCTGGTCACTCGTATGGCTGCAACGGAGAAATCCGTCATCCGTTGAGCCGGAAGCAATGAGAAAGGCCGGGCGGGCTCTTGCCCGTCCGGCCTTTTTGACCCGCATTGGGGATGGGGAGTTCTCGGTCTAGTACATGTCTTCCGGCGGCATGGCCGGTTCCTTTTTCTTCTCGGGTTTCTCAGCCACCATGGCCTCTGTGGTCAGGAGAAGCGCTGCGACGGACGCCGCATTCTGGAGAGCGAAGCGCGTGACCTTGGTGGGGTCCAGAACGCCGGCGGCGACCAGGTTCTCATATATGCCTGTTTCCGCGTTGAAGCCGTAGTCGTCCTTGCCGTCCATGACATGCTGCACCACCACGGAGCCTTCGAATCCGGCGTTGTTGGCTATCTGGCGCACCGGTTCCTCAAGTGCGCGGCGGACCAGGTTGACGCCCAACCCCTCGTCACCTTGGAGCTTCAACTTGTCCAGGGCCTTGATGCCGCGGATCAGGGCCACGCCTCCGCCCGGAACGATGCCCTCTTCCACGGCCGCCCGGGTGGCGTTGAGCGCGTCTTCGACCCTGTCCTTCTTTTCCTTCATTTCCGCCTCAGTGGCCGCTCCCACACTGATCACCGCCACTCCGCCGATGAGCTTGGCAAGGCGCTCCTGCAGCTTCTCGCGGTCATAGTCGCTGGTGGTCTCATCGATCTGGGCCCGGATCTGCTTGACGCGGCCCTCGAGCGCCTTTCGTGTCCCGCCGCCGTCCACGATCGTGGTGTTGTCCTTATCCACGGTGATGCGTTTGGCGGTTCCCAGGTCATCGAGGGTGATGTTTTCCAGTTTCACACCCAGGTCCTCGCTCACCACCTGACCGCCGGTGAGGATCGCCATGTCTTCCAGCATGGCCTTACGCCGGTCGCCGAAGCCGGGCGCCTTGACCGCGACACTCTTGAGGGTCCCCCTGAGCTTATTGACCACCAGGGTGGCCAGTGCCTCGCCTTCCACGTCCTCCGCTATAATGAGAAGGGTCTTTCCACTCTTTGCCACCTGTTCCAGGAGAGGGACCAGGTCCTTCATGGCGCTGATCTTTTTTTCATGGAGAAGAATGTAGGGGTCCTCCATGTGGGCTTCCATCTTCTCCTGGTCCGTTACGAAGTAAGGGCTGAGGTATCCCCGGTCAAACTGCATGCCCTCCACGATTTCCAGCGTGGTCTCCATGCCTTTGGCCTCTTCCACGGTGATCACGCCTTCCTTGCCCACCTTTTCCATGGCCTCTGAGATGATCTCACCGATGGTGGCGTCGTTGTTGGCGGACACGGTCCCGACCTGGGCGATCTCTTTCTTTTCCTTGGTGGGCTTGGAGAGTTTTCTCAGCTCATCCACCACGGCATCCACGGCCTTTTCCACGCCGCGCTTGACAGCCATCGGGTTGGCGCCGGCCGTAACAATCTTGGACCCTTCACGGAAGATTCCCTGGGCAAGAATAGTGGCGGTGGTGGTCCCGTCTCCCGCCACATCGGATGTCTTGGAGGCCACCTCCTTGACCATCTGGGCACCCATGTTCTCGAACTTGTCTTCCAACTCTATCTCTTTTGCCACGGTCACCCCGTCCTTGGTCATCTTCGGGGAGCCCCATGACTTTTCGATCAACACGTTCCTGCCCTTCGGCCCCAGCGTTACTTTGACCGCATCTGCCAGCGTGTCCACACCCTTGAGCATCTTTTCCCTGGCCGATGAGCCATACTTGATTTCCTTTGCTGCCATGATACGACTCCTCCTCACTGATTATTGGATGATGCCCAAAATATCATCTTCTTTCATTATCAAGTGTTCCACCCCGTTGATATTTATATCGTTCCCCGCGTATTTCCCAAAGAGAACCCGGTCGTTCTTCTTGACCCCCATGGAGATACGTTTGCCGTTTTCATCCAACTTGCCGGGCCCTACTGCAATCACCTTTCCCTGCTGTGGTTTCTCTTTTGCCGTATCCGGAATAATGATTCCTCCGGAGGTCTGCTGCTCCTCTTCGATCCTGAGTACAACCACCCTGTCGCTCAACGGTCTAAGCTTCATCTGCACAACCCTCCTCTGTCTTGATAGTGTCACAAATCCGCGGCGAGCGTGATACGACCCACGGAATGAAGGTAAGGAATTCTTGTCAAAAACTATAAGTAACCGAAATTACTTAATATGCAAGACGTTAAAATAATAACCACGTTTTTTCTCATGTCAAGATGCCGGGATTATTATTTTAAGGGCCCCATTTGAGGCCGTACCGGTCCTGCAACAGGTTGCGCTCCTCTTCGGGGAGGGATGTGATGTAGCTTTTCCATCCGGGACACCATCTGGTATGCCATCTCCAGAGCCTTCCAAGAATGGACCTGGGATTCTTGTCGTATTTGGCCCTGAGGCGGCAGCTTGCGCATTTGGACCTTGCCATGACACCCTCCTGTTTTGCGGCCTGATCGTGGGATATGGCGTTTAAAAAAACCCTCATGCCTTATGTTCATAAAGGTGTACATCGCGTTGGGGGAAGGGAATGGACACCCCGGCCTCGTCGAACCGCTTCTTGACCTTTTCGGTTATATCCCAGAGGACTGCAAAGTAGTTGGCCGACTCGACCCAGGGCCGCGCCACGAAGTCAACGCTGCTGTCGGCGAGCGCGGATAAGGCCACCACAGGGGCTGGGTCCTTGAGGACGCGCTCGTCTGAGGATATAATTTCCTCGATGATGGTCCGGGCCTGGTCGATGTCGTCACTGTAGCTGATGCCGAAGACCATATCGACCCGACGCGTTCCCTTGGTGGAGTAGTTCACGATGTTTCCCCCGGTCATACCGGAGTTGGGCACGATGACCGTCTTGTTGTCCGGCGTCTTGAGCTGGGTGGTGAACAGCTGGATCTTCTCCACCGTGCCCGCGGTCCCGCCACCCTCGATGTATTCGCCCACGCGAAAAGGCCGAAAGATGAGCAGGAGGAACCCGGCCGCAAAGTTGGACAAAGAGCCCTGAAGGGCCAGTCCCACGGCGAGGCCGGCGGCACCGATCACCGCGATGAACGAGGTGGTCTGAATGCCCAGTTGCCCGAGGGCCGCCACGATGAAGAAGGCCAGCAGGGTATAGTAGGTGAAATTTCCGACAAAGGCGGACACGGTTCCGTCCACCTCACGCTTTTTCATGACCTTGTCGACTATCCGGTGGACTAACTTGGCGACCCAACGCCCGATAACAAAAATAACGAGTGCGGCAATCACCTTGATTCCATATAACACGAACAAATCCATGAACCGCTCGATGGATACTTCCATATCTCAAACTCCTCGATTTGGGTCCTGTGAAGAAATCAATGAACATATTGGATGGACCTGCTTGTTAAGGCCCTGCAAACCTCTTTGTTTGCCTCCAGGAACTGCAGCAAGCTGTTCATCCCGATGAGCGGCGTTTCAGAATAGGGGAAGTTGAGCATGGGAATATCTGCCAAGACAGGGTCAATGTCGGCACATGACTGACCCGCCGGTCGCTTGTTGTAGATGGTGCTGAACAATTCAATGTTGAGTTCTTTGAGCGTGTTGAAGATCCTCAGTGATTCCGCATGGGAGAGTTTATCTGGATTGAATACCAGAAAGACGTGGGTCCGGTCGGTGTTTTCAAACGTTTCTTTCAGCGATTGATATTGTTTGCGTTGCTCCTCGATTTTGTTGAGGACCTTGTCCCGCTCAAATTCTTTGCTGAGCAGTTTGATTTTGGTGATCAACTCTCTTTTTTCGATGATTTCCCGACGAAGCGCCAAAAGATGCTCTATCCAGACCAAAGACAGGGATGGAAGGCTGAAAAACTTGAGCGAAAGCGCCGTAGGCGGCATATCAAAAAGTAGAAAATCGTAATGAGAATAGTCCGCTCGAATCTTTTCGAAAGCCAAAATCAGCGCATATTCCTCCAGCCCCGGCGAGTGCTTTATTACACTGAAATATTTCTGCAGGTTGAACGCGGTCAAATATGAATAGGTCTTTTGGATTTGGTTGTGGACATCTTTAAGATATGTGCGAATCCAGGCCTCTTGATCGATTTCTATTGCAAGCAAATGCGGTGACAGTTCGACCGGTTTATCGGAAAGCCCCCTTTCGAAAATATCGGATTGATTGTGCGCGGGGTCCAGGGAAATAATCAAAACCTGATAGCCTTTCCGCGCCAAGGAGAGCGAAGTGAGTGCCGCTGAGGTGGATTTCCCGACCCCGCCCTTGCCCATAAAAAACAGGTTGGTCGCCTCTTTCATCATCAACCTATATCAAGCACAGAGAATAGCTGTGAAAGGGGCGCGTTTGCAGTATCCACTTTTTCCAACATCAGAATCAGCTCTTTCTCCATATCGGCCATTAAATCCAGCGAAATCTGCATGGGCGGGGAGGGCATACCGATAAATGAGCCCAACACCAGGACGCCGAAGATGTTTTCCATCTCTTCAAGTTCTGATTCAATTGTTTCGACGGCTTTACTTCTTGCTATCTCATTCGAGATCTTCAGAAATCCTGAGATCTTATTTTTGAGAAATGTCAGCATACAGGTCATTTGAGTCCCATGAAATTCAACCATTGTGCGATAATTCAATGCACACGCTATTGAACCCTGAATAACCGCTTTTCAAATTGAATTCGTTTGGCTGATGGATAGAAATAATATACTGCGTAAAGCGCCATCAATGCCGTCCCCATGAAATAAAAGTCCGGAAAATCCAGAAGATAAGCCGGTAAAATCAGATAGGGGGTAATAAGTGAAATAAGAATCAGTCTCCTTTCGAACTTGATCAAGATCGTTTTGGGGACAGTTTTCTGATGGCGCATTGTGTGTGCAAAAAGGGATCGGAAAAAAATAGGCAGGGCAAGAGCAAGAATAACGGACAATACAAAAACGCAAGGTGCAATGAAAGTCAGGGCGATATTTTCATTAAGAGAAATGAGGCCGATTCTCCTGGCCGCATAGGCCGATACCAGCGCCAGTATTGAAGGGATTAAGAGTGCGAAATAGGTTTTTTTCAGCTTGTTGGCCATGGGGTAAGAGTGATCACTCGAGAACGGAACAAGGTCCTCGCCTTTTCCGGGGTGCCTGCCCACCGGATTTGCAGGCTTGTTTTTGCAGATCAGAAAGCGGAAGTATCGCGCAAGAGCGATACTTCCGCTTCAGCTTTACGCCGCAGTCGCTTCTACGGGCTCCACAGGAGGGGCACCCGTAGAGGCAAAAAACTTAAAAACACCTTCAATTACAATCCAGATCGCGATAACCAATATGCAGATATTGATGACTGAGAGCAGCATGTTGTGGGTACCAAGGAACTTAACCTGGTTTAGAATGACCGCCCAGATGGTCATCACAGCCATAAAAATCGCGGGCAATCCTGAAATCATCCATTTCAGACCGCCGAGTCTCTGCAGATAGAGCGTAATGATGATCAATGCA
Organism: Desulfatiglandales bacterium; assembly: GCA_041685835.1. GTDB lineage: Bacteria > Desulfobacterota > DSM-4660 > Desulfatiglandales > HGW-15 > JAIPEI01. The sequence goes on along the minus strand of JAWLEX010000036.1, from coordinate 7,044 downwards.
AGTGCGGCAAGGACCTGATTCACCGCACCAAACAAAGGCCACAGTTTCAGGGCGCCGACACCGCCGGGTCCCGCCGCGAATGCCAGGATCAAGGCACTGCCGACTGCGATTACGGTGGCGGGATATCGACCGGTAAAGGCGTCCAGCTTGAGATCCCCGGCAAGCTCGGCAATCACATATCGTTGAATCCTGGTGGCCGTATCCAGCGTGGTGGCTGCAAAGGAGGCCACAAAAACGCCCATGATGGCCAGGCTGATGATCTTGGGAATGCCGAAAGCGCCTATCATATTAGCGGAGCCATCCACAAAAGCGGTGATTTTGGCACCCAGGCCCTCGGCTGCAGCCCAAGAGGAATAATGGGTTGTCCAGGCTGCGACCCCGGTGAGGGTTTCTCCTCCCTTGGGGGTGTACCCCATGCCGATTCCGGCAGCGACCGCGATAATGACCAGTGTGGCCAGCGCGCCTTCCATGAGCATGGAGCCGTATCCGACAAATAGGGAATCGGTTTCATCCCGCACCTGTTTGGCCGAGGTCCCTGAAGAGACCAGGGAGTGAAATCCTGAAATGGCGCCGCAGGCAATGGTGATGAAAAGAAACGGCCACATAGGGGGCGCTTCAGCAGGACTGGCCTGTACGGCGGGCGCTACGATCTCCAGCCTTCCGCTGAAAGATGCGAACAAGACGCCCAGCACCAGCAGGAGCATGGCCACTATCAACTGGTGGGAGTTAATAAAATCCCGCGGCTGCAACAGGGTGGTCACCGGCAGCGTGGAGGCGATGAAAGCATAGACCAGCAAGATAATCGTCCATACGCCGGTGGCCGGAATTCCTGCAATGTCCGGCATGCTGAATTTTGCCCAGGGTCCTATGACTACGAAGAAATACATGATGGCAATGGCAAAGATGGACCAGATCATGGGGCTTTTGCCCTTTTTATAGATGAGATAACCAAGATAGATCGCTATGGGGACCTCCACCCATACCGCCAGGACTGCTTGTGGGTATATGGAAAAGACAATAGCAATCACAAGACCGAAAATGGCGATCACTATCCAAAGCTCCAGAAAGACTATCAGGAAGAAGAGGATTTTTGTACGATTATTAACGTATTTGGAGGTGTATTCAGAAATGGATTTTCCCTGATTACGCAGAGAAATAATCAAGGCACCGAAATCATGAACAGCCCCCATCACGATGGTGCCGATAAAAACCCATAACAGTGCGGGGACCCAGCCCCATATTATGGCGATTGCAGGTCCTACAATGGGGCCTGTCCCTGCTATGGAGGTGAAGTGGTGACCGAAGATCACCTCCTTTTTGGTCGGTACATAATCAATACCGTCTTCATACTCACAGGCAGGCGTTTTACATGCCCCTGAGATTTTGAAGATCTTGCGGCCTATGAATTGGCCATATAATTTATACATGATGATGTAGCCAATGAATGCCAATACCATAATCGCCAGAGAACCCATGATTTTTTCCTCCCTTCGTTAGAAACATTAAAGTTTCATTGAAATTACACATATTGTTGAATTTAGGAGGCAATATGCCTACCATTATATCAACAACCAGAAGGTAAGGTGCATGATACAAATTCTCTTAACGAGCGCATTTTAGCGGCAGGAACTTATTATATTATGGATAATGGTTGATCAGCTTTGCTAAAAAAAGCTTGCTACGATGATAAGGGAAAGATGTGATTAATTATCAAATAATATTGATGTTTTATAATGTGCCTGGTAGATGTGAGACAAGTTTATCGATTGCCGAAAGGTGTGAGAAGCTGATTTTCCGGGTCTGGATCCTAACCGATTTCTTCCTGGTGTGTCAACCGTAAAGTCGATGCATTAAAAGCGCCGACATGACCGGGACGGCAAAGCATCAAGTCCCCTGCCCGCAGAAGCGGTCCCACCCCATGACCGCCGCTGCCCCTGCGATTGTACTGCCGTAGAAGAGGACGGGTGTGTCTTGCAGGAAGTCTTTGATCGTGCCGTTCACCAGGGTGGTGCCTGTCACCAGGAGGAGATCGGCCCAGTTGATCACGTCTTTTCGGGCATCGGCCCCCTCAATGGTTACGCCCCGTTTCTCGGTCCCTATGTTGTCGGGGTCCAGGTCCAGCACCCGCATGGGAAACGCCTCAGCCAGCGCCCCCACCATGGCGGGCTGAAAGCCCACCTGCCCGATCCGCACTTCGCCGTATTGTTCCCGAATGTGACGTACGAGGTCCGCGGAACATAAGCCGGGCCCCTGGTCACGGCAGTGGATGGTGCGGTCCGCGCGGCCCAGGGACCTGAGCGCCGCGTTCAGTGTGGCCACGAAAACCGCCCGCCTGAAGTTATTCTCAAGAGGCATGTTGAAGATCTCCTCCAGGGTCCCTTCGAAGTCGCCGTAGCGGTCGGTGAACGCCTGCCCCAGGGCCCCATCCAGCTCGGCCTGCATGAGCCGCTCCTTGCCTTGCTGCAAGGGGAAATCGTCTCCCTCTGGATTGCCTATGGCCTCTTCCGTGCTCAACGCACGGGCCTCGACCCTGATCCGTCTGTCCATCAGGCCCTGGGCCTTGAGGACAGGCCGGGCCTTCTGCTTGATTTCATCATACACGGCCATTATGTCTGCTTGATCTCCTTTACAAACGGCCGGGCCTCCTGCTGAAGCCAGCGTTGCCAGGCCTCGGCCGTGGCCCGCTTGAACCCGGCGGTCAGACGCCGGTGTGAGTCTTTCTCCTGTTCAAGGAGGGTTTCCAGGCGGCTGAGCGTTTCATCGAGAACCCGGCTCTGCTCCTGAATAAGGCGGGATCCGTCCAACTCGAGCTTTCTTATGAAGAACAGCTTGGCCAGGAACTCCACCCGGAGGTCGCGAACGTGCCTGGCCGGTGAAAGGACCCATGACAGGAAGGCCTCGCGGCCCTTGTCCGTAATCTCGAACACGCGCCTGGACGGCCGGTTGTCCTGGGCCTCCAGACTGGAGTACAGGTGCCCCCGCTCTTCAAGCCGTTTAAGCTGGGCGTAGAGCTGGCTGGTGGGTATGTGCCACGTGGGGCCCAGGCCTTTCTCCAGAAAGGACCAAATCTCGTAGCCGTGGCGCGGTTGTGTCATCAGGGCACCGAGCAGGGCATACTCGGAAGCTGGTTGGGTCTTCATGTCCTATCCTTGTTTCCGGTTCCAGTAGAAAATATTCCACACTGAGTGATTCGAAAAGCCTTGCGGTTAAAGTGATTTGGCAAGCTTAGCTCCGAGTTCTGTGGCTTCAGTTAAGACACTATCTTTTCCTTTTATTTTTGCTCTATCAAAAATACCAAAGACGGGCAGCTCTCCAATTATTTCGTAGCCGAGTGCTTCTAAAGGAAGACGCATAGCGTCAAGGGTAAAACCCATATCGAATTCATTTTCCTGTTCGCAGATTGCTCCCAAAATTACTTTTCGATGTTGACCTGCCAAACGACTGTACCATCCTCTTGGGCGATTATTAACGTCAAAATGATAAAAACAATACAAGCGGTCGATAAAGGCCTTCATCCATGATGTAATGTTATAGTTATGAGTCGGAGAAACCAGGATCAACCCTCTAGATTCAATTATGTCGGGATAAATAATGGTGATTCCGTCTTTAATACCTGTACAGATTTTGTCCTTTCGGCATTTCTCACAGCCTATACAACCTTGATACTGGAAGTCTCTCAACTGAAGGCTATCGGCCTTGCCCTTTTTTTCAACGACGCCCTTAAGCATGTATTTGAGAAGAATATCGGAGTTCCCCCCCTTTCTGGGGCTTCCTCCTATACCCAACACCCGCGATTGGGGCGTTATGGAACTGACCTTTTTTTTAATCATGTCATCAACTGAGCGCATTGGATAAATCTCCTTAAAAAAGAATAAAATGCGGGATGAATAAGTCCCTGAGCTTCCGGCTCTGGAACAAAACCTCCATTTGGTTGTCACTGAACGGCGTTAAAAACACATCCACCTTTCCCTTATCAATCCTTGAGATCAGGCCATCTTTGCGCCATTGTCGACTTTCCTGTCAGGCACTGCCAAGACCACAGCGCCATCCTCTCGAAAGAAACCGGTAACGAGAAACTCCGACCTGACCGGACCGATCTGCTTCGGCGGGAAGTTTACAACGCCCACAATCTGTCATCCAACCAGATCTTCCTTGGAATAAAGCGCAGCAATAATCACTTTGCTCATCGGATGACTCCTTTTTAGGAAATTACAGGGCTGCAAATTTCCACTTGCGATGAATTTTCCCGGACTGCCCGCGTGGAACAACCGTTGGTAAAGAGGGCAGCAGGAATCTTATCACCCCCCGCTACTCAAGTCACAGCAAAATTTAGTGAACTCCTGTGACCTATCTGTATAGTGCTTAAGAGGATTATTTTGGTTAAAATGAGAAACTTAAAGGATGCCTTGATCAAGTATTTGTTTTGTTATGGGCTGATTTGTTGCCATTCCATATGTAATCCTGTATGATGATATCATAATTTTTCAATTGGAAATCCAGGGGTGTTTTGTGTTAAGAGGTAGGTCTGTGGCGGGGTTTTGGAAGGGAGGAGCAGGGTAATGCCGGTTAATGACACGCTTACGGCGGTGGAAGGAGTGGCTGTAGGCCACTTCACCGACACGGCAAACCTTACGGGATGCACCGTGATCCGGTTTCCGGCGGAAGGAGTGGTTGCAGGCGTGGACGTCAGGGGGTCTGCGCCCGGCACCCGTGAGACTGATCTTTTGAATCCCGTCAACATGGTGGACCGGATTCACGCATTGGTGCTCTCGGGTGGAAGCGCATATGGTCTGGATGCGGCCGGAGGTGTGGTTCAATGCCTGGAGGAGGAAGGGATCGGGCTGGATACGGGTGGCGGCATTCTCGTGCCCATTGTGCCTGCCGCGGTCCTCTACGACCTCAGCGCGGGTAACTCATCAGTGCGGCCGGATGCGGGGGGCGGGTACCAGGCCTCCAAGCAGGCGGAATCCGTTCCTGTGGTCCAGGGGGACGTGGGGGCCGGGACCGGGGCTACGGTGGGCAAGGTCATGGGCATGGAGCGCGCCATGAAGAGCGGGCTGGGCTCCGCCCTGATGGAGCTTGCAGGAAAACGTCTTGTTGCCGCCATGGCCGTGGTCAATGCGGTGGGGGACGTGGTGGACCCCCGTAACGGAACCATCCTGGCCGGGACACGGGACGACCAAAAGGGGGAGTTTCTGGACTCCACGCGCATGCTGATGAGTCGATCCGAGTTGACGCTTTTTGCAGGCTGCAACACGTCCCTGGCCGTGATCGCTGTCAATGCGCCTTTTGACAAGACTCAGCTCACCAAGATCGCACAGATGGCCCATGACGGCATGGCACGGGCTATTCGACCCGCCCACACCATGTTTGACGGCGACACCGTATTCGCGGTGTCCGTGCCCCGGAAGGCAGATGCGCCGTCACTCGATGTAACCATTGCTGGGACCGCTGCGGCCGAGGCCCTTGCCGAGGCCGTGGTGCGGGGCGTGAACTCGGCCGAGGGCCTGGGAGGTTTTCCCTGCCGTGCTGAGTGGATGGAGGAGTAACTTGGCGCCGTGACGGCGACTCATGGAGGGAGGAACATCATGAACAATGCTTTGGGTGTTGCCGCAGCCTGCCTGATCGGCTTGGGCCTGGCCCTTGGGGGCTGGTTTATTGGGGACGGGTTCTACAAGGGCCGGGTTGCGGATCGATACGTCACTGTCAAGGGGCTGTCCGAAAGGGAAGTCACCGCAGATGTTGCCCTGTGGCCACTCCGGTTCGTGTCCACTGACGATGACCTGGCCGCGGCACAGGAGAGGATCAGGCAGAGCCACGAGAAGATTCGGGCCTTTCTCAAGCGTCACGGTATCGATCGGGACGATGCCGAGGTTCAGAAGCTGGAGGTGACGGATCGCCTGGCGGATCCGTATCGCAGCGGTCCTGTTGAGACACGCTACATCATCGCACAGACCGTCATGGTCCGCTCGAACGATCCGGAGTCCATCGGCCGGGCCAGCCAGGCGGTGGGCGAACTGGTGGATGCGGGGGTGGTCCTTTCGGCGGATCACGGTCCTTACGGCGGTCCGACCTTCCTGTTCACACGGCTGAGCGATGTCAAGCCTGAGATGATCGCCGAGGCCACGGCCGAGGCGCGGCGAGCGGCTGAGCAGTTCGCCGAGGACTCGGGAAGCAGGACCGGGAGCATTCGAAAGGCCAGCCAGGGCGTGTTCCAGATACTGCCCAGGGACAGTGCGCCGGGTGTCATGGAGGGGAGTCAGCTTCACAAGACGGTCCGGGTGGTGTCCACAGTGGAGTACTACCTGGTGGACTGACAGCGGTCTTTTCAGGGCCTGCATGTGCCGGGGTCTGAGACGGGGCCTTGTTTTCCATTGGCCTTTGAAAGAGGGATGCGATAGATTATTCGAATTATTCGTGGGGGGCTGAGAGGCCATGCCTGAGACAAGAGTACACGAAGAAGTTTTCGAGAGGTTTCCCGGATTTCGCCGGGGAATCGTGGTGGCTGCGGGCCTTGACAACCAGGGACCGTCCCCGGAATTGGAGTGCATGCTTCAGGAGGCCCTGGACCGGGCTGCGGAGTATCCTGTTGACCTCAAGACCGACCCACGGACCATGGCATGGAACGATGCTTACCGGGCGCTCGGGTGCAATCCCAACAAGTTCCCTCCGGCGCACCTGGCCCTACTGAAGCGCGTTCAGAAGCCCGGGGCCGGCATTCCGTTCATCAACAAGGCGGTGGCCGTGATGAACGACAACTCCATTCGGGGTGTGCTGCCTGTGGGTGGGGACGACGTTCACAGGGCTGGTGGGAGTCTCGAGCTTCGCCCGGCCCGGGGCAACGAGCATTTTACTCCGCTCAGCGGCCCGGACAAGACCGAGCAGCCCGAACCGGGCGAGATTGTTTACGCGGTCCCTGAGACAGATGAGGTAATGTGCCGGAGATGGAACTGGAGAAACGGATTCAATACCCGGATCACAGAGAAGACCACGGCCCTGGTCATGAACATCGACGGCCTGGGCGAGGACGTGGAGGCCCATACA
>JAWLEX010000160.1:0-6102 GCA_041685835.1 Desulfatiglandales bacterium | reverse complement strand
CGAGGGTATACTGGATTTACTTCTCCGGCTGAATCATGAAGAGGAACTGGCCATGGTCATTGCAACCCATAACGAGCGTCTCGCACAGAGGCTTTCCCGGCGTGCGGAAATCGTAGACGGTCGTATCCAACCTCAGAAATAGGGGAGTAACATGACAGGCAGACACAGATCATTACAGGCTCTCAGGACGGTTTTACTGTTCATCGCGCTGTTCGGAGTAATCGGTGCCGGATCGTCCAGCGCGGAGACTCTTCCCCGCATTGGTGTCCTGCCGTTCCGGATCCACTCCCTCGCGCCCATGGACCACCTGAAGGAGGGTCTCCAGGAAATGGTCATCGGCCGGCTGGCTGAAACAGGGTTCGACGTGATCCCCGCCGGCGAGATCAACGACCACCGCATGGCATACCTGCCCATGTTCGATGTAAGTGATATTCAAACCATCGGGAAGGACGTTGGTGCCCAGTGGGTCATAAGCGGCAGCATAACGCAGGTGGGCAGAAAGATCAGCCTGGATATCAAAGGCGTGGACGTCGCCGGTGAGCAGCCTTCGTTCTCTCTCTTTATCGTAGAGGATGATATGGATCGCCTGTCCGGCGCGGCGGAGCGTGTGGCCACGGCCGTGTATAACCAGGTGGCCGAGGTGGTTCGAATCGACTCCATTCAGATAAAGGGCAACAAGCGGATCGAAAAGGAAGCGATTCTCGCGATGATCGGGAGCCGTGAAGGCGACAAACTCGATCAGGACGTGCTGGACCAGGACCTTCGAGCTGTTTACAGGATGGGATACTTCACTGATGTGAGTATCGAGGTGGAAGAAGCGACCGACGGCAAGGTGGTCGTGTTCAACGTCCAGGAAAAGCCGTCCATCGGAAACATAGTGTTCCAGGGAAACGATGCGATCAAAGACGACGACCTGATGAAGGAAATCGGCATCAGGCGGTACGCCATCTTCAACCCGAGTGAGGTGACACAGAGCGTCAACCGGCTTCGTGAGTTTTACCGCCAGAAGGGTTTCTTTAACATCAGCGTCGAAGAGACCACCCAGGAACTTCCTGGAAACGAGGTGTCCCTGATCTACAAGATCGATGAGGGGGGGAAGGTCTACGTAACCCGTATAGAGTTCGAGGGCAACGAGACGTTCAGGGACAAGGACCTCAAAAAACTCATGGAAACGAGTGAAAAGGGCCTGTTCTCGTGGTTCACCAAATCAGGAGTTCTTGACAGGCAGATGCTCGAGTTCGACCTGCACAAGATCGAGGCCTTTTACCAAAATCACGGGCACATCAAGGCCAAGACAGGGGAGCCCGAGATCACTTACAAAGAAGGTGAGGGGCTGACGGTCACTATCGAGGTCGTCGAGGGACCCCGGTACGGCGTGGATCAGGTGGGCGTGGACGGAGACCTGATTAGAGACGCGGAAGAACTCCTGGCCGAGACCAAAATCCTGCAGGAGGAGTACTTCAACCGGGAAGTTATTAGAAATGACACCCTGGCGCTTCAGGAGTTTTACGCAGACGAGGGATACGCCTATGCCGAGGTTGATCCCAGAATATTGGAGGACGATGAGAACCGGACCGTAGACATCACCTACATCATCTCCAAGAGCCATAAGGTCACCTTTGAGCGAATCAACATAGCTGGAAATGAACACACCCGGGACAAGGTAATCCGGCGCGAACTGAAGGCGATAGAGGGTGAGACCTACAGCCACAAGGCGCTCAAGAGGGGCACCGAAAACCTTCACCGCCTGGGCTTTTTCGAGGAGGTCGAGGTCCAGACCGAGAAGGGAAGCGATGAGGAGCAGATGGTGGTAAACGTCAATGTGGAGGAGAGACCCACCGGCTCCTTCAGCCTGGGAGCCGGATACAGCTCCTTTGATAAGGTCATGGGAACAATCCAGGTGGCCGAAGACAACCTCTTTGGTTACGGCCAGCGGTTGCAGGTGGCGGCGAGATTCGGGTCGCGGAGCCAGCAGTTCGACATCCGGTTTACAGAGCCCTGGTTGTTGGACAGGCCCATTGAGGCGGGCATTGACCTGTACAAGTGGAGTACCGAGTACTGGGATTACACCAGGGACAGCCTGGGAGGGGGGCTCCGCTTTCGTTTTCCCATCGGTTTCGACAGGGAGCATACCAGGGGAAGCGTCAGATACACCTATGATGCCGCCGAAGTAACGGATATAGACAAGAACGCCGCAATGGTGATCAAGGACATGGAGGGCACAATAGTCAAGAGCAGCATAACCCTGGGGCTCCATCGCGATTCCAGGGACCGCCCGTTTCTGACAACCAGGGGATCTTACAACTATATCACTTATGAGCATGCGGGTCTGGGAGGGGACGCCAAGTTCGGCAAGATCGAGGCCTCCTCCACGTGGTATTTCCCTTTTAAATGGGACACGGTCTTCGTGCTCAGGGGCCAATGGGGCTTCGTCAAGGAGCACTCGGGGGGAAGGCTGCCTCTTTATGAAAAATTTTATCTAGGCGGCCTCGATTCGGTGCGGGGTTTTAAATATGCAAGCATTTCGCCCAGGGACCCTAAAACCAACGAACGGATCGGCGGCGAGAAGATGATGGCCTACACGATGGAATATCGTTTTCCGCTGCTCAAGGAGCACGGAGTTGTGGGGGTGGCGTTCTTCGATGCCGGAGACGTTTACACCAAGGACGAAAGCTACAGCTTCGGAGGGATTCGTAAGTCCATCGGCACCGGTATCCGTTGGTACTCACCTTTCGGACCGCTTAGAATGGAGTACGGGCGGAACCTGAGCCCTGAACGGGATGAACCGTCCGGCAACTGGGAGTTTTCCATCGGCGGCACATTCTAAACTGCCAGAATGGCGTGGCGTACGATCGGGACAAAAAGCCGTCGACCCTTGTCGGCCGGCGGATGATGAACCTTACAAGAAACATTTGAAAAGGGGGACGTATGGGACGTTTGATGACAGGCATGATCGCGGTCCTGGCCCTGATCGTTTTTACGGCGGGCACTGCGGCGGCGGCGGACCTCAAGATCGGGGTGGTGGACGTGAAAGAATTCCAGGAGAAGTCAGTTGCCTTTCAGAAGATCCGCGACCAGTTGAGAGCCAAGTTTGAGACGCTGCAGAAAAAGCTGGAGGATGAGAAGCAGGCCCTCATGAAGCTGGAGGAGGATTTTCAAAAGCAGAGCATGATGCTGAGCCTCGACGCCCAGGACGACAAGAGGAGCGAGGTGGAAAAGAAGAGGCGATACTTCAGGTATCTCTATGAAGATCTCTCCGAGCAGATGAAGGACTCCGAGCGGGAGGCCACTCGTCGCATTCTGACGGAGCTGGAAGACGTGGTAAATGACATTGCCGAGCAGGAAGGGTTCACCCTGATTCTGGAGGGGAACGCTCCTGCAATGATGCACGTGGATGACTCCATAAACATCACGGACAGGGTTATTCAGGCCTACGATCGATCCAAGCAGTAGCCGCTTTATAGGGCGGTCTCCCATTCCAGGGATCGAATGGAGGAATCATTGGCACACACCCTAGGGGAGATCGCTGATTTGGTAGGCGGCCGCGTTGTTGGAGATGAAGCCTTCGAGGTGAGCGGAATTCGTTCTCTCGAGGACGCCACTGAACAGGACATCTCCTTTTTTACGGATCGCAGGTACGTTGACCAACTGGACCGTACTCGAGCCGGGGCGCTGATTGTGGCCGAGAAATGGGAGTCCTTTCCCGGGCATCAGTTGGTGGTGGACCGCCCCGACCTGGCCTATGCCCGAACTGCCGGACTCTTCGCCCCTTCCCCAAGCGGTTTCGAGGGGATCCACCCGCATGCCTTTATTCACGATACCGGTCGAATCGGCCGGAACGTTACGATATATCCCGGGGTGTATGTCGGGGAGGAGACCTCTATCGGAGACCGGGTGGTCCTATACCCGGGCGTGTTCGTGGGGGCAAGGGTCCAAATCGGGGAAGACACGATTATACACCCGAACGTCTCCATCCTTCACGACTGTTCAGTGGGAAGGGAAGTCATCCTGCACGCAGGGACCGTGGTCGGGGCGGACGGTTTCGGGTTCCTTCAGGACTGCGGCAGGAGCGTCAAGATACCGCATATCGGTTCCGTCCGCATAGACGACCGGGTGGAAATCGGGGCCAACTGCACGATCGATCGGGGAGCCCTCGGGACGACCTGGGTCAAAGAGGGCGTCAAGACGGACAACCTGGTCCAGATCGCGCACAACGTGGTGGTGGGCGAGGGGACGTTGATCGTGGCCCAGACCGGCATCTCAGGAAGCGCGGAGATCGGTCGCGGGGTCGTCATCGGCGGGCAGGTGGGAATAGGCGATCACTTGAAAGTGGGGGACCACGCCATGATCGGGTCCCAGTCGGGTGTGGCGAAATCCCTCGAGGATGGAGAGGTGGTATCGGGTACTCCAGCTGTTCCCCATCGCCTCTGGCTGAAGACGAGCAGGCTCCTGACCCGGCTTCCGTTACTGAGCAAAAGGGTTCGAGGACTGGAGAAAAAGGTGGAAGAACTTGCACGACTCCTGGACGGGCGGGTGTGAGCCGGCGGGATGCGGTTCGCCGGCGTCCGTCCCACATGCTTCAGGGGGGACGAAGCCATGGTTGAACTGCCGCTTTTCATCGGAGATATCAAGCGGATCCTTCCGCATCGCTACCCTTTCCTTCTGGTGGACCGCATCATTGAGCTTGAACTGGAAAAGAGGATCGTTGGCCTGAAATGCGTGACCGTCAACGAACCGTTTTTTCAAGGTCATTTCCCCGGTGAACCCATTATGCCGGGCGTGCTTATAATTGAAGGCATGGCACAGGCCGGCGGCGTTCTTGCCCGGATTTCCGTAATGGAGAACATGCAGGTCGAACCCGGAGAGGCCGCGTTTTTTATGGCAATGGATAAGGTCAAGTTCAGAAGACCCGTGGTGCCGGGCGATCAGCTTCTGTACGAGATTACGGCCCTACGCACAGGATCGCGCATATGGAAGGTGGCCGGGCGGGCCATGGTGGAGGGCGAGGTGGCTGCCGAGGCGGAGCTGGTCGCGCAGGTCGGTTGAATCGGCGGAAGCACCGGTCTGAGGGGCCGGTGCCGTCTGCCCGGGACGATGAGGGAGGATGTCGGAACAAGTGTCGCTGAATCCAAATGTGTACCAAGGAAAGAACGAGGAAATGATGGAAGTCCATCCCACGGCGGTGGTCAGTCCGGGTACAGAACTGGCCGCCGACGTAATAATCGGGCCTTACGCCTGCATCGGCGAAAACGTCAAGATCGGAAAGAACACGATTATCGGATCCCATGTGACCATTGAGGGACACACTGAAATCGGTGAAGGCAATCGAATTTCGCCCTTTGCCTCCATCGGCTCTCCTCCCCAGGACGTAGGGTATCGCGGAGAGGAAACGCGGGTTGTCATCGGCGACAACAATGTCATCCGGGAGTATGTTACGATCAACCGGGCTACCGCCAAGCAGGACTGGATAACCGAGATAGGAAATGAAAACTACATCATGGCCTATGCACATATCGCCCATGACTGCCGTTTGGGGAACAGTGTCATCATGTCCAACGTGGCGACCCTGGGCGGGCACATCCAGGTAGGGGACCATGCCATCCTGGGTGGACTCGTGGCGGTTCACCAGTTCGTCCGCATCGGCGAGTATGCCTTTTTAGGGGCTAAATCGGGCATCGACCGGGATGTCCCCCCTTTCATGATCACCGCAGGCCCCAGGGCCAAACTCTACGGGGTCAATCGAAAGGGACTGATGAGGATGGGTTTCGAGAGCCGGACGGTGGACGATCTCAAGATGGCTTATCGGATCATCTGGCGGGAGAACAGAGGCTTCCGCGAAGGGGTTGAAGAGGCCCGCCGCCGGGTGCGTCCTTCCAGGGAAATGCAGCTTCTCCTGGACTTCCTTCAGGACTCAAAAAGAGGCATTCTTCGTTAGTGCCCATCCAGAAACGCTTTTTGGGCACTGGCAAGTTTCCAATTCAGAAATGAGGATTTTTTGTCAATATCAAGGAGATCAAGAGGTTGCGCGGAGGCGTACTGAAGTACGCCGCACAAGCAACCTCGCAGATTGACGCCGAGATTGGCAAAAAAGACCATTTCTGG
>JAWLEX010000159.1:0-6124 GCA_041685835.1 Desulfatiglandales bacterium | reverse complement strand
TTTACCCACAGGCCGGTTTGAACAAAGAGCCACCGGTTGACCAAGAAGTAGAATATCAGGAGAGCAACAGCCGCCATGATCGCCTTGACTGCGCTGAGCCTGGGTACCACGAGCCCGGTGAGCAGGCACAGCACTACGATAGCCATCACGTCAAAAACGGTTGCCCATTCGGGTTTGCTGATATGGTCCCCTTGAATGATGTTATCGATGACCGTGGCATGGATTTCCAGGCCCGGGTATTCGCCTGTACTGGAAAAAGGGGTGTTTCGAATGTCACCGAGTCCGATGGCCGAGGCCCCAACAATGACGATCTTGTCCTTGAATGTCCCCGCGGCGAACTCTTTTTTCAGAATGTCGCTCAAAGGATAGTGGGGAAAAGTCTTTTCCGGGCCCAAATAATTGATTCGCATGTAGCCCATCTCATCGGTGGGCACCCTGCGGTCGCCGATCTGAAGCCCCTGGATTCCGTAATCGGCCACCCGTATCATCATCTGCGGCCTGTCGAGGTAGTGCCAGACAGCCTGGACGGACAAGGGTGCGTATACCTCGTCGCCGCACTTATACATGATCGGCATGGTGCGGACGATACCGTCCTGGGGATCCGGTTCCATATTAAAGTAGCCTGAGGAATCGGCGGCCTTATGAAGCAGGGGCAGGTTGGGCGCAGGAGCGTAGGCCCTGCGAAATGGTTCGAAAGGCATGTCATCCCGGCTGTAAATGATCAGGGGATACTTGGACCCCGAGATGGTTTCGAGTCGACGCTCGATGTCGCTTTGGGCAAGATCATATTCCAGAAAGGCCTTTCGCATATAAAAAAAATAGCCGAGGATGTTTTTGGCGCCGGCCCGCTCCATGCTATCGGCTAGAATAAGATCATTGTCGGCCCGGCGTCGCTGTTCATCAATAAATCGCCTGAGTTCCGGGTTTTCGATTCGGAGGGCTTCGAGTTCCCGGTCTATTCTCTCGATAAGAAGCAGGTTGTTGTTTTCGTCAGGCTCGATGAACCCGATATCAAAGACGATTACTTTAGCCCCGTCGTGATCGAGGATATCGATGATCCGCGCGATTTTATTTCGCGGCCAGGGCCAGCGCCCTTCCTGATCCAGGCTCTTCTCGTCCAGGACCGCCGCGACGATATCAGGGTGAGGCGTCTTTATTCCGCGGGATCGAAACCTGAGATCATAGGTCTTGAGTTCGACCACGTCCAGGATGGGTATGCCGAACAGGAAGAGAGCCAGTGCAAGGACAAGGGAGAAGACGGTGATGGATCGGGGATTCAGACCGAAAATCAGTTTCCATCGATCCCGTTTCATTCCGGGGGCTCCGTTCGCTTCAAGAAGATGGTTTTTGAAGAAACCAGCATGGGCCGATGGGCGTAACTTCAAGGCCTTGCGCCGGGATTCAGTTTATAGGGGATGCCCCGGGCAAAGTCAAGCAGCGGACATTGATCACATCGCCACACGCACCGCCACGCTCGTTGACACTTCTGAAAGCCGGTGCTAGAGTTTTTTCTCAATGAACAATATCCTGACCATAGCCGGTTCGGACTCGAGCGGAGGCGCCGGCATACAGGCGGACATCAAGACCATCCATCGAATGGGCGCCCACGCCTCGATCGCTGTAACAGCCGTGACGGCGCAGAATTCGCTGGGCGTTACGGCGATCCATACAGTCCCCGCTGACATTATCGTAAAACAGGTCGAGGCGGTGGTGGCGGACGCATTTCCACGGGCCGTCAAGATCGGTATGTTGAAGACCGCTGATTCGGTGAGTACAGTGGCCGAACTCATAGAGCGGTTCGGCCTCAAGAACGTTGTGCTGGACCCTGTAATCAGGGCATCCACCGGCGCGTGGCTGCTCGAGCCGGAAGCCTTGGGGCTGTTCCGGGATGAACTGCTTCCCAGGGTCCATGCGCTTACGCCAAATCTGGCCGAAGCCTCCGCACTCACGGGCCGCCCGGTGGAATCCAGGGCGGATGCCGAAGAGGCTGCGCGCACCCTGAAGGAACTCGGGCCGGACGCCGTAGTGACAGGGGGACACCTCGGGGGCAGGTGCGTGGACACTCTTTGTGACGGTGAGGGTCTACACCGCTACTCGGGAAGCCGGTTGGCAACGGTCTTTACCCACGGGAGCGGGTGCGTGTTCTCCACCGCGCTGGCAGCCTCCCTGGGCATGGGCGCAGGTTTTCGTGAGGCGGTGATTCGTGCCCGCGGCGTGACCCGCAAAGCGCTCAGGCAGGGATATCAATTGGGAGCGGGGCCCGGGGTGGTCAACCCTCTTGGAACCCGTACAGAGGCATGACATGATGGATTCAAGGGGTCAGCTGAAAACGCCGACAAGGTTTCGACCTTTGCGGTTAGTGCCATGCTCCTGAAATGATAACGATTAACGGCTAATAGCTTACCGCTCAGACTCCAAGGTTTGAGCGGGCTCGAGGAACGGAGAATCATGACGCAGTTGGCAAAGGCAAGAAGTGGGATAACGACGGACGCCATGAAACAGGTGGCGGATACTGAGCAGGTCCCGGTGGAGCGACTCAGGAGTCTGGTCGCGGACGGCAGGGCCGTTATCCCTGCCAATCCGGAACACAGGCGGCTCAAACCGTGCGGTATCGGTGAAGGCCTGACCATCAAGGTCAACGCAAACATCGGCACCTCATCGGACAGGGCTTCTTTGGAGGAAGAAAGGGCGAAGCTGCAGGCGGCCCTGGAGGCGGGGGCCGATGCCGTGATGGATCTATCCACCGGAGGAGACATTGATCAGTGCAGGAGGAACGTGCTCGAGAACTGCCACGTCCCAGTGGGGACCGTCCCGGTGTACCAGGCGGTCGTGGAGGCGGTGAACGAAGACGGCGGGCTCGTTCATCTGACGGCGGACAGGCTGTTTGACGTCATCGAGCGGCAGGCGGCGGACGGGGTGGACTTTATAACCGTCCATTGCGGGGTTACCCTGGCTGCGTTGGAGATGCTTCGCGCCCAGGGTCGGGTCACGGACATCGTCAGCCGGGGAGGGGCCTTTCTTACGACCTGGATGCTTCATCACGAGCGCGAGAATCCCCTTTACGAGCAGTACGATCGTCTCCTCGACATAGCGCGGGCATACGACGTGACCCTGAGTCTGGGAGACGGGCTGAGACCCGGCTGCCTCGCGGACGCCACTGATAGGGCCCAGATTCACGAACTCATGACGCTGGGGGAGCTGACCGATCGGGCGTGGGCGCGGGATGTTCAGGTAATGATCGAAGGTCCCGGGCATGTCCCTTTGAACCAGATAAGGGCCAATATCCTGCTGCAGAAGCAGTTGTGCCGGTACGCCCCGTTTTACGTGCTGGGACCGCTGGTCACGGACATAGCCGCCGGATACGACCACGTGGCTTGTGCCATAGGCGGGGCCGTGGCCGGAGAGGCGGGAGCCGACTTTCTGTGTTACGTCACCCCATCGGAGCACCTCTGCCTTCCAGGCCCGGCGGAGGTTCGCGAGGGGGTTGTCGTGACAAAGATCGCCGCTCATGCCGCGGATATAGCCCGCGGGCACAGAGGAGCAATGGAAAGGGACCGCAGGATGAGCGAGGCCAGGAAGCGGCTGGACTGGGAAGCCCAGATGTCCCTGGCCATCGATCCGGTCAAGGCGCGGCGGATGCGCGAGGCGAACCCGCCCGGAGAGGACGATGTATGCACCATGTGCGGGAAGTACTGCGCAATCAAGCAGGTACGCGATTACTTCAGTAAGGAGTGAGCGGGGACGCAAGCCGCGTCCGCACCCTGGTTGACCCGAACGGCGGCCACGAAGCACGAAACACGGGTTTTCCCTTTGAGTCACGGCAGATGCCCGCAAGCACGGACCACGGGCAACGGCTTTCTACCTGTACATGGCCAGCCTCAGGCTCATCACCAGCCGGTTGAACGCCCGGGTCAGGACCCCGATCTCGTCCTTGCGGGTTTCCTCCATAATGTCCAGATCCATCTTACCCTGACTGATCAAATCGGCCATGACCGTGAGCTTATTGATGGGACGAGTGATGCTGTTTCCGATGAGGAGTCCTATTCCGATGGAAATAGCCAGCACAACCAGCCAGATAATGATAATGGCCTTCTGAATTGCATCGGCCGGTTTGACGACCTCATCTCTTGAAGCGACAATTCCCATGCTTGCGTTGATTGCACGGATGGGAGCATAGGCTATGTAGCGCTCACCTTCCTCGGCTGAATATGTCTCGACGCCGGTTCCCTGTCCGGTCATTTTTTTAATGATCCTGTTGAAGGACGGGTTGCTGGTGTGCAGAAGGTCGTCAGTCTTGTAAGTCACGTCCCACCGGGCGTCCCTGGGCTGCATGCCCGGCCGCACGAGGACGCTTCCCTCCTGGTTCACCAGGAAGGCATAGCTTTGGTAGCCGATGTCCAGGGTGAGGATGTCCTTCTGAATGGTATCCAGGAGGACATCGAACCCGACGATCCCGGCCAGCGAATTGTCGGAGCGGTAGACGGGCGTGGCGCATGTTACCACCAGTTCCTTGGTGTTGGCATCAACGTAAGGTTCGGTCCAGATGGGCTTGCCGGCCTCCTTGGCGCTGACATACCAGGGACGGGTTGTTACGTCGAATCCCTCCAGGTCTTGGATGACCTCGATGGTCTCTTCCTTGTCGAACACGGTCATCTGTGTCTCCGACCCGAAATACCCAAGGCTCAGGAACGGATTGCTGGCCACTATGCTCTTGATCACGGAACCGATCCGCTGGAGGACAAGGATTTCTTCGCCGAGGAGTTCCTCGAGGGCCGGGCTCCCGTATCCGCTGCCGGTCCAGGGCATGAGGACATCCATTCCGATGTCCGAACTGATGCCTTTTCGCTCATAGACCCGGGAGGCATAGTCGGCTATGCCCAGGACCTCGTCCTGAATCCGGTTGAAGGAGATGCCGTACTCGTCGGATTTTTGCCGGGCATGATGCAGGAGATGGTTTTCCGCCTGGCCCGAGAGGGCGCTCCGGCTCCGGGAAATGGCCATGTATCCGGCGAAAGACAGGCTGAGGAGGACAAGCAGGACCATCACCATAGTGATCTTGAACTTGATGGAAAACCCCTGAATCGGGGGTTTCTTCACCACCACGGAAGGTTCCGGTTCTGATTCTTCTTCATCGGAAGTCAGTTCATCGGGGTCAATAGCAGTGGGGGGCTCGAGCACGGAATCCGGAGGCCGCGAGGAGGTAGTGGTTTCCGGCCGGGGCGGTGCAGCAGGAGCCGTCGCAGGTTCCTGCTTGGTGATAACCATCGCCTCGCCGCAGGCCTTGCAACGGACCCGGACCCCTTTACCTTTGATCCTGGACTCGTCTATTCGGTATTTTTTTCCGCACGATTCACAGACAGCGATCATGGGCACACCTCCCGAATACGGATTGCCAATCATTCAATGAATAGTTACATCCCCTTCATCGCTTTCAGGAATGCATCTCTTTTGCCTTCAACAAAGATTTTGGAAGCCAGACGCTCGATGAGTTCCCCGGCACGGTTTTTGGGGAAGATCCCCGGCTCTTCTCCCATCTTCCTGATCTCGTCGCGGATCAGCACGCCCGCCATGGGTCCCGTGATGTCGGCCAGCCGGGCCTCGAGGGTTTTCAAGAACCCTCGATCGACGATCTCCCTTTGCAGCTCCACCCGCTCGATGAGCCTGAGTTCGTAAAGTTGCCTGAGTACGTCCCTGAGGGCGTTCATTCGCATCTGGAGTGAGCGGGAAACCGAGAGGGTGTCTTTGACGCCGTCCAGCTCACGCAGAACCTCGAGCATGACTGCGCTCAGGGACACTTGTCCCATATCTCGCGGGATGTTGGGCCGAAAGACAAGTCTGGCGATATCCTGGGAAAACAGGTCCATGGTTCACCGTTTGCCGGAGTCTGAATCCGGGGGCGGACGTCCGCCAAAAGGGCGCATGGTTCGGAGAAGGGGGCTTAACACCTCCTGATCCGCTTCTGGAGGGTTTCGGCACCATCCGGGCCCTCAGACACAGGATCAAGATCTAAGCTGGTTTCCATCCGGAAATGGTCTTTTTTGCCAATCTCGGCGTCAATCTGCGAGGTTGCTTGTGCGGCGTACTCCAGTACGCCTCCGCGCAACCTCTTGATTTCCTTGATCTT
>JAWLEX010000158.1:0-6132 GCA_041685835.1 Desulfatiglandales bacterium | reverse complement strand
TCCAATCCATAGACCCCGGAGTCTTCCTTCACACAGAGGTAGACATCAAGCTTTTCGTGTCCAGGTATCCTTTTATTCTCTTTCGATCCCGATCCCGATTTCGATCCCGATCCCGATCCCGATCCCGATCCCGATTTCGATTATACTAACATCAACACTTCTTGTTTTTTCTGACCGCTTTTCACCGGCATGGGGGAAAGGAAGGAGATAGGAATTGAAATCCACACACGATGTATATTACAGGTATTGATGATCTCGAAAATCTCCTGTTTTCCGGAAGAGCAATCAGAATCTGCTTTGCCCTGAGCTCCACGAAACAGGCGGTATTTCGACGGGCGGGGACATGCGGCCCGGAAGCGAAGACGCCGGGGACGTTTTGGAGGTGGCCATGAATGAGATTCAACTTGCGCACATGGGACCTAACGAGACCATAAAGAGACAGATGCGGCGTGGCACGGGGGAGAAAGCCCCGTTCGATTCCAGCGATTTCATGGACGCAAACAGGCTGGCTCTGGACGTCAGCCTGGTGTTCGACGCGCCGGGAGAGGGGGCCATCGAGCGTAAGGACGTGGAGGCCCTGACCGAAAAGGTCCTCGAGGCCAGGGACATGCTCGAAGGGGGACGTGGGGACATACGGGACGGGGACGTGATCATGACAGGGTGGATGCAAATGCCCGAGCGCATCGAGCCGTCCCACCTCGAAGAAATCCGGTCCGCCGCGGGCGACCTGGCCCGCGACATCGACGCCTTTGTCTCAATAGGCATCGGTGGGTCCTACCTGGGAATCGAGGCCACATTCCGGGCCCTGACCCACACCTACTTCAACCAGCTCAGCCGCGAGGAACGAGGCGGCGGGCCGGAGATCTACTTTCTCGGCCAGAACATGGATCCGGACTACTTCAGGGACACGCTGGACATGCTTCGAGGCAAGCGGGTGGGCCTGAACGTGATCTCCAAGTCCGGGACCACCACCGAGACGGCCGTTGCCTTTCGCATACTTCAGCAACTGCTTGAAGACAGCCTGGGGCCGGATGCAGGCCGCCGTATCCTGGTGACCACGGACCGTGATCGGGGCGCATTGCGTGAACTGGCCCGCCAAAAGGGGTATCGCTCGTTCGTGGTTCCTGACGATATCGGCGGCCGGTTTTCCGTGCTCTCGGATGTGGGCCTGGTGGGCCTGGCCATGGCCAACATCGACATTGAGGAATTCGTGGCCGGGTTTCGAAACATGAAGCGGGTATGTTCATCCCATGACTTCTGGAAGAACCCTGCCCTTGTGCACGCTGCGGTAAGGCATGCAGCCTGGGACAAGGGAAAACGTGTTGAGGTGGTGGCCACGAACTCGGTCCCGCTCTTCTACGTAGCCCGTTGGATGGAGCAGCTCTTTCCCGAGAGCGAGGGGCACAAGGGACACGGCATGTGGGTATCGCCCTCCCTGTACAGCGAGAAGCTTCATGCCAACGGCCAGATGGTCCAGCAGGGGGCGCGCAACATCCTGGAGACGTTTCTTCTCCTGGGGGAGCACGACAACCGGTTGGAGATCCCTGGAGACGATCAGGACCTGGACGGCCTCAACTTCCTGGCGGACAGGGGAGTGGACATGAACTTCGTAAACCGGAAGGTTGTCGAAGGCCCGGCCTACGCACATCACTTGGGCGGTGTTCCCAATATGACCCTGGAGGTCCCTGGAAGGAACGCCTACAACCTGGGACAGTTCTACTACATGATGGAAACCTCTGTGGCGATCAGCGGGTACCTGTTCGGGCACAATCCCTTTGTCCAGCCAGGGGTAGAGGCTTACAAGACCGCCATGTTCGCCATGATCGGAAAGCCCGGCTTCGAAGAAAAGGCGGCCAAAATGGAGGAAAACCTGAGAGGGATGGAAAGGATCCGTATTCATGCTTGATCGACCGATCATTCTGGCAACGAGAAACCAGGGCAAGATCAACGAGTTTAGGGAGCTTTTGGCCGGCTTCAGTGTCGGGTTTCAAAGCCTCGCAGACTTTGGGCCGATCCCGGAAGTGCTGGAGGACGGGAGTACTTTTGAGGAGAATGCCTACAAAAAGGCCTTTCAGACCGCCCGGATGCTGGGGTTCCCGGCCCTGGCGGACGATTCGGGCCTGGTGGTGGAGGCATTGGGTGGAGAGCCGGGGGTCCGTTCGGCGCGGTACGCGGGGGACGGGGCACAGGACCATGAGAACAGCCAAAAGCTCCTTCAGGCCATGAAAGACCTGAAGGATCGAAGGGCCGCCTTTGAGTGCGTCATCAGCATCGCTGTACCTAGGGGCCCTGCGCTCACCTACGAGGGCCGGTGCGAAGGGGAGATCGCACCGGGGCCGGCCGGGTCCAACGGGTTCGGCTACGATCCTGTTTTTTTCTACCCGCCCCTTAAAAAGACCTTTGCAGAACTCACGGCCGAGGAAAAGAACCGGGTCAGCCATCGGGGCAAGGCCATGACCGAGCTTAGAAACGAGTTCGACAAGGTACTGTTATGGCTTGAGCAGAGGCTTCGGGAGGAGCCGTTCTGACTCTCCTTCCCCTTAAAAGCCCCGGATACTTCGGCGCAGACAGCCCATCGCTGTAACCTTTTCCCTCATGTCGGCTCCTTATTGACAATCCTGAGGAAATATATAGTATAAGAGTATGAATGCTGCCCCTGAGGCAGAGAGACTTCAAGGAGGAAAACATGTTTCAAGTCACGGAAAAAGCAGACGGTATGATCAAGGACTTCATCAAGGACAAAGGGGACATCCCCGGGATCCGTCTCTTTCTCGCACAAGGTGGTTGAGCGGGGCCCTCTCTGGGCATGGCTCTGGACGAGCCTAAAGACGATGACCAGGTCTTCGAGATGAACGAGCTGACCTACATGATCAACAAGGACCTTTTTGAGCAGGTAAAACCGATAAGCGTGGATTTTGTCGATACCGCCATGGGTTCTGGTTTTTCTATCCAGTCCAACCTCAACTCAGCGGCGGACTGCGGCAGCAGTTGCGGCAGTTCATGCAGTTGCTGATCGACCCGGATGGGTTTTAACGGGCCTCCTCCCCTTGCAGAGTCACGGGAGGAGGCCCTTCTCTTTCCACTCCTTTACACGATTCCAGGATTCGAGTATCAATGGCTTCTGAGACGATCCGGGAAGTCCTTGAGGCCTCCCTTTGTTAATCTCCATGGAACGGAGGCGGATATGATCAGCGAAAACGTGAGGAGAATTCTGGAGGAACTGCCTGAAGGCGTGGAACTTGTGGCGGCGGCCAAGACACGGACCGTCGAGGAGGTCCTTGAAGCCGTGGAGGCCGGCCTTGGGATCGTTGGCGAAAACTACCTTCAGGAGGCCGAGCGTATGTTCGAGGCCGTTGGAAACAGGGTCAAATGGCACATGATCGGTCACCTTCAGCGGAACAAGGTCAAAAAGGCGGTGGGGATCTTCGACATGATCGAGACGGTCGACAGCATGCGCCTGGCGCGGGAGATCGACAAGCAGTGCGCCAAGGCGAACAAGGTGATGCCAGTTCTCGTGGAGGTCAACAGTGGTGAGGAGGATCAGAAGGCCGGTATCATGCCCGATGAAGCCGTGGAACTCGTGCAGGATATGTCCGGCCTGCTGCACCTGAAAGTCATGGGGCTGATGACCATGGGCCCGTTCACCGGAGACCCGGAGGACGCCAGGCCCTGCTTTCAAAGGACCCGAGAAATTTTTGACCGCCTGAAAGATACCGCATTGCCAGGCGTGGAGATGAAGACCCTTTCCATGGGAATGAGCAATTCTTTCCGGATCGCTGTGGAAGAGGGGGCCAACCTGGTGCGCATAGGGACTCTCATCTTCGGAGAGAGGGTCTATGAATGATCAGGCCGGCGGGTCTCCCGGATTGAAAGGGTGCACTTGGGATACGCGGCAAAAGAGATTCGAAGGCTCACCGGCAAGGCAATCCACGCCGGAAACATGCTCGAGGCCGGGGACCGTGTCCTGGTGGCGGTGTCCGGTGGCAAGGACAGCCTTTCCCTGCTGTGGCTCCTCAGGGAACGCCTTCGCCGGATACCCATAGAGTATGAACTCACGGCGGTCCACGTGGATCCCGGTTTCGGCGCAGATTCGGCCGGTAGGATGGCGGGCTTTTTCGAGAACCACGGGTTTGCCTATCGCGTTATTCGCGGGGACTTCGGACCTCTGGCCCATGGCCCCGTGAACCTGGAAAACCCCTGCTTCCTGTGTTCCCGGATGCGAAGAAAGGCGCTATTCGAGGCGGCCGAAGACCTGGGGTGCTCCAAGATAGCATTCGGTCATCACAAGGACGATGTCATCGAGACCCTTCTTCTGAACCTCTTTTACGGGGGCTCCATCAGCACAATTATCCCGGTACAGAGGTTCTTCAACGGGAAGATCACTGCCATTCGGCCTCTTTACCTGGTGGGGGAGGAACTGGTGGATCGTTTTGCCCGGGAGATGGGGTGGCCGGGCATTGAACTGGGTTGCCCCACTGCCGGAAAGAGCAAGAGGGGCGAGATCAAGGAGATGCTGGGCCGGCTTTACCGGAACAACCCAAAGGTCAGGGGGAACATATTCCATGCCCTTCGGAATGTTCGAAGGGATTACCTGCCATAATGGATGAGCAAGCCGCGCACCTCCTGTATAATCCCCTCCCGCATGTTTCACGACGCCCCCTGAACCGCATCCACTGTCTTCGCCTGTCCAGCGCAAAGCCGGAAGTTCCCTCCAGGCATTCCTGTATTTCACTCGCAATTTTTTCTTGACGCAGCCTTTAACGGTTGATATTTTACTGAGCCCTCACTCAGTTTTTCCGGAGGCTTTTGATGTCCAAGCGGGAAATCATTCTTCATACCGCCACCCGGCTGTTTTCAGAAAAAGGCTACCATAACACAGCAATAGCTGAGATCGCCAAACTCACCGGAGTCGCCGAAGGCACCATATTTTATCATTTCAAGACCAAAGAAGAACTTTTTGCTGCAATACTTGATAATATCAAGCTTACCATCGTTGAAAAATACGGTGAGTTTTTCAAGGAAAAGCAGTTTGCCACCGGCCTGGAAATGCTGGAAAGCTGTGTTTATTTCTATCTGTTCCTTGTGGGAACAAGGGAAGAGATGTTTCTGATCCTTCACCGCTACGATGCCTATGAACTTGCCCAGGAAAATCAGGTTTTCAGGACGCATTTCACTGAAATCTATAATTACATACTCGATGTATTTGAAAAAGCGATATTAAAAGGCCGGGACGATGAATCAATGAGCGTGGAGTCAACCGGAAAGGCTGCTTTTATAATATTCACAATGGTTGACGGGGTGGCGCGGCTGAGGACTTTTAACCTTTATGACGCCGCTTCACTATATGAACAGCTTCAGAAATCCTGCCGCAGGATATTGCAGAGCAGGCCGCCTGCCTAATGATATTTCCCGGGCGGGATTCTGAAGGAACGAGGCTTGCCATGACTGCATGCAATGTTTTGCTGGTGGACGATGAGGTCGAATTCATAACAAGCCTGGCAGAAAGACTTCGCCTTCGAGGCATTGCGGCAAAGACCGCAACCAGCGGACAGGCCGCACTGAATCTGATGGAGGCGGAATTTTTCCACGTCGTGGTCCTGGACGTGATGATGCCCGGAATGGACGGGCTGGAGACCCTGAAGGCGATCAAAAGCCGGCATCCACCTACCGAGGTCATCCTGCTCACCGCGCATGCCTGTCTAGATGCGGCCTTGACGGGAATTGAGTCGGGCGCATTTGATTATCTGGCCAAACCAGTTGACATCGATGAACTTTCATTCAAACTTCAGGATGCTTTTGAAAAGGCATGCCTGAACCCTAAAAGTCAATCTTCTTGTGAAACCCTGACTACCAACAATTAGTGAATAAGGATCTGACCATGGGAATCTTGAAGAATTGGGGCCGGTTTATGATGTGGGGGGCGGTGGCGCACGCCAACTGGGAAAAGGAAATGGCATCAACGATCCTGGGAAGCAGAAAACGCTTGTTACTGCTGGCCCTGATGTTGGTTCCGATTATCCTGGGCGGTGTGGCATTTGCGGATGAGCTAGTCGAGGTCCTGCCGGATGTGCTGGGCGGGAAAAAGGCTTACAGCCCGGCCTTTTACTCGACGGGCATTTTCATCGTTTCGAT
>JAWLEX010000035.1:0-26608 GCA_041685835.1 Desulfatiglandales bacterium | reverse complement strand
CTCAAGGGAGATCGAATCGGAAAGCGTATCTTGAATCTGTTCCGCGCGCCATACTCGCTGTTTCTTTTTTGTGCCCTTTTCCTCTGGCCGGGTTGCGGGCCCAAGGCCCCTCCCAGGGTCGAGCACAAGCCGGCAGCTCCTGAAGCGCGGGTCACGGAGACCGGACACTCGGTTCAACTGGGGGCCTTTTCGGTCCTTCCAAACGCCGTTCGCCTGACAGAACGCCTCAAGGGCCTGGAAGAGGACGTCTATTATTTTCGGCACGAATCCGGCCTTTACAAGGTTAGGCTGGGAGACTTCCCGACCCGGCAGGAGGCCCTCAACAAGGTAAAAGGACTGGTTTCCAGAGGGATTGTTGATGAGTACTTCATTGCCGGTCCTGAAGACTATGCCCTTGCCAGGGCGCGGATTTACGGCCCTTACGTCCTCAGGGAAGAGATCGTGCGCACGGCTGAGAGTTTCATCGGGCTCCCCTACCAGTGGGGCGGGTCTTCACCGGACCAGGGCTTCGACTGCAGCGGGTTGACCATGGCTGCTTACCAGATGAACGGCCTCAATATCCCCCGCACTTCAGTGGAGCAGTTCGTACAGGGTCGCGCCGTTTCCCGGAAGAGGCTCGAGAAGGGAGACCTGGTCTTCTTTGCCGTCGATTCAGGCGGAAAGATCAGCCATGTAGGCATCTATACAGGGCGAAACAGCTTTATTCATGCGCCGGGCGCAGGCAAGAGCATCCGGGTGGATTCCCTCTCGAACGGCTATTACAGCGAACGCTACGTCGGGGCCAGGACCTACCTCTGATGAAGTAAACCCAGCACCTGATCGATGTCGTGTTCAGTGTGGCCCGCATTGACCTGAAAGCGGACGGTCTCGTCCCCCCTCGGGACCACTGGAAAGGTCAGGCCCACTGCCAGGACACCTCCTTCAAAGAGCCGTTCCACCAGCCGGTGGGTGGCGTTGGTATCCCGGACCATGAGGGGGACGACGGGGTGGGGTCCTGGAATGGATTCCAGGTCCAGGGCCGAGAGCCCCTCGCGGAACTGCCCGATCCTCTGCTTAAGGCGGGAAAGCCGCTCTTTGCCCTCCGGTCCGTCTGCAATCTCAATGGCCTCCAATGCGGCCGCGCAGTCCCCCACGCTGAGAGGGTTGGTATAGATGTAGGTGTCGGCCTTTTGCCTTATCGCCTCGATCACGGTGGGACCGGCGGCTGCAAAACCGCCGTTGACCCCGAAGGCCTTTCCAAAGGTCCCGATGATCACATCGGGAGACGCGCCCGTAAACTCGGCCGTGCCGCGTCCGGTCTCCCCGTAAGCCCCGATTCCGTGGGAATCGTCCATTATCGTTATGACGCCGTCCTTGAAGCGATCGTGGTGCCTCGCGGTAATATCCACGATGCGGTCCACAGGTGCGAAGTCCCCGCGCATGCTGAAGATGCCGTCGAAAACAACAACAACGCGCTCAATGTTTTCGGGCACGCTCTTTATGGCCTGTTCGAAGGCCTCCATGTCGTTGTGCGGATAGATCGCCTTGTTTTCCCCGGGTACGTTGGCGATGCGCATGGCGCGGATGATGCAATTGTGATTGAGTTCATCCCCGATCCAGTAGGTCCTCTTGTGGGTGATCGCAAGTGCCACGCCGCACACGGTCGTGTAAGCGGAGTTGAAAATCTTGGCCGCGGGTTTGTCCATGAAGCGCGCTATCCGCTCTTCCAGTTTGACGTGCTGGATAAAGGTCCCGTCTATGAACCTGACGGCCCCGGGGCCGGCGCCGAGTTCATCGGTGGCCTTATGGGCCGCCTCGATGACTCCGGGGTGGTTGGACAGGTTGAGGTAGCTGTTGGAGTTCATTCGCAGAAATTCTCGATCCAGCCCTTGCAGCCGGTATCGGGGCCCCTGCGCTCCCTTGGGGGGAATGTAATCCACTATGACCCGCTCCGGGGCCTTGGCCCTTCCCTCGGAATGCAGGTTTTCCAGGTCCTGTTTCAGTGCCTGATCAAGCCTGTCCAGTGCCATATCCCAACTCCTTTCCTCCTGCGCCCCTATCCCTCCACCCAGTTTAAAACCACCTTGCCCGACCGGCCGGTGTTCATAACTTCAAAGCCCTGTTCGAAGTCCGTGTAAGGGAATCGGTGTGTGATGACGGGTCCTATATCAAGCCCCATGCGAACCATGACGCTCATCTTGTGCCAGGTCTCGAACATCCGTCGCCCGTAAATGCCTTTGAGGGTGAGTCCCTTGAATACGATGCGAGCCCAGTCGATCGAGGTCTCCCTGGAGAGGATCCCCAGCAGGGCGATGTTGGCCCCGCTTCTCACGTTTTCCAGGATGGTCCTGAGACCGTCGGGGGTCCCGGACATCTCCAGGCCCACATCAAAGCCCTCTTTCATACCCAGGGATTTCTGGACCTCTTTCATGTCCCCTTGCCGGGCGTCCACGGCCATGGTTGCGCCCATTTTCGAGGCCAGCTCGAGACGGTATGGGATAACGTCCGTTACCACCACGTACCGGGCGCCGGCGAAGCGGGCCACGGCGGCGGCCATGCAGCCGATGGGGCCTGCCCCGGTGATCAGCACATCCTCTCCGAGGAGGTCGAAGGACAAGGCGGAGTGGACCGCGTTACCCAGCGGGTCGAAGCAGGCCAGCACGTCCATGGGGGCCTTGCTGTCGCATCGCCAGACATTGGTCATGGGGAGGGCCAGGTACTCGGCAAAGGCACCGGGCCGGTTCACGCCCACGCCGACGGTGTTGATACAGAGATGCCGCTGCCCGGCCCTGCAGTTCCTGCAGTGGCCGCATACTATGTGCCCCTCTCCGGAGACCAGTTCCCCGGGCTTGAATTCAGAGGCGTCCTCTCCGGTCTCGTGGATCCGGCCCACGAACTCGTGTCCGATATGCATGGGGACAGGGATGGTCCGGCGGGCCCATTCGTCCCAGTTGTAGATGTGGAGATCCGTTCCGCAGATCGCCGTTTTGTGAATGCGGATCAGGACTTCGTTGGCACGAAGAGGTGGGACCGGCACCTCCAAGAGACGAAGACCGGGGCCGGGCTCTGATTTTACAAGGGCTTTCATGGTTTCCAAAGGGGTACCTCTCTTTTTCCGGGGTTTCACGCTTCACTCGTTTCCCGGTATCCGGCTATGTCCTCCTCAGTGATTCCCAGGCAGTAAAGGATGTTGAGCATGTGGTCGCTGCTGAAGACGCCGTCCGTGGAAAGCTTTCCCGCCCCGGGCCTGTAAGCGATGGAAAGCCCCACGTCCTTCATAAAACGGGAACGCGCGGAACCGTCTCCAACAGCCACCACCTGATCCCTGCTGATGCCTTCCATGCTCATGATGAACTCGAGGATTTCGTTCTTGGTGGCTGCGGTCAACACAGGCTCTTCCAGGATCCCTGCGGCGTTGCCCTCCTCATCCCTTCGAAGCGTGTTGCAGAACGCGTAGTCCACGCCTTCCGCCTCGTATATCCACTTCAAAAAACAGTCGAATCCGGTGGAAAGGAGAGCCACCTTGTAACCCATGGCCTTGAGGATACGGAGGAGCTCCAGGGCGCCCGCATGGAGCTTCAGGTTGCGGCCGGCCGCCTCCAGTTCCTGCATGGGAACACCCTGGAAGGCGTCCACGTGATCCACCAGGGCCTGGGCCCAGGCCCCGGTTCCTTCAGGGCTGAGGGGGCCGATGGAGCGCCCCGAAGGATTAAGCCGCTCGTTGAGCGCATCCAGAAACCGGTGGGCGGAGGGTTCCTCGATCAGGCAGGATTCGACGTCGAACACCACTATTCTCTTGGCCTGCCTGTAAGTGCTCTCGCTTTGAATGACCACGCTCTGGTCCAGGCGGGCACACACCTCCTTCAACTCCTGCTTCATACGTTTGAGAGCGCCGGCGTGTGAGGCAACGCCCTCCGCATGGATGTCTCTCACTGCGGCGACCATTTCCATGGAAAAGAAAGGCCCCCTGGCGATCATGCGACAGTCTTCTATGTTTGCGTTGTAAGCGTGAAGCAGCGAGGATATCTCCGCGATGATCCCGGGGCGATCCATGCCCAGAATGGTGATCAGGAGATGATCGCCGGACTCCGCAGCCGGGATGTCGTTATCGTCCGAAGGCCTGAGGATCACTTTCAGGCCGGTCTCCTCTTCCATCCCGTTTAACGACTCCTGAATCGCCTCCGGGGCCTGGTCCGAGGCGGTGAAGTCGATCACGAGGAAGATGGAAAAGATTCCTCTTCGGCAGGTCTCCTTCACGTCCAGGATGTTGCCCTTCAGCTGGAGCACACGGTTGGTGATTCTGGAAACCAGACCGGGCGAATCCGGGCCGATAGCGGAAAGGCTCACGATGTGTGCGGGTTCGGGCATGCAAATACCCCCTCTCATGGCCGATGCGTCTTGCCGGTCTTCCTGTCGTAAAATACGAATATCTCCTCGCCGTAGTAGCGGCCGTTTATCACCTGGCCGGGTCCGAAACGGCGGAGCTCCTTGTTGCGCAGAAAGGCCGCAAATCGCTCGTTCATCTCCTCCGGAGAAATGTTTTCTCGAAACCATCGGATCGGGATGTTGACGTTTACGGGGCGGGCCCCCACAAGGTGACGGGTGGCCTTGGGTGCGAACAGCTTTCCGCTGCCCGCCGCCTCGATTACCATATCTTTTGTGATGTGCGGTGTCCAGATCACGAGCGTGTTTTCCGATAACCTGTCGCGGCACATTCCGCCTGCCAGGGTTTGACAGGGAACGTATTCCAGGCGTGCACCGTCACTGACCAACCGCTTCTGAATGTGTTCCAGGGCCTCGTAGGCGCTGACTCCATCGCAAACGCGCTCAAAGGGAAAACGCAGAACGGCCCTGCTTTCTCCATGTTCGACGCCCATGATCAAGGGATCGGCCCCGAGCCGTGCGGCAAGGGACGGACGATCCGGCATGGGCTCGAGCCTGCCGCCCATCTCTTGAACTATGCGGCGGAGCCCGTTCATGCGGCGAACCCCCTCGAAGAGCCGGAACCAGTATCGAAGCCCCACATGTTCGCTGAAGTAGTCGATCCTGCAGACAGGTATGTATCTGAACCCGAGACGCTTGAATACAAAGGTGCGGTGGTTGCCGTCCAGGACGATGTTGTTCCGTTCTACGATGATAGGGTTCTGGAGACGGGCCCAGTTTTTGAATTCAAGGGAAAGGGTATCGGCTACGTGCGGGAGGGTCTCCTCGTGCGTCCTGAGGGTCTCTACCAGGACTACTTCCAGGTGCATGGTCAGCTCACCGGCCTCGATGGAAAACATTACTTCCCTTGCCCCCCGGCGGCCCTGCGGCTCGAAAGCTTGTCAGACCAGGTCGTGCAGTTTATCAACCAGTGAGTCGAATTCACTTCCCTTAAAACAGTAAGCAAGATCAGCGTATTCCCCGCGCAACGCTTTCACCTGATCCCGGACGTTCGAATCGCCCTTCAGCACGTCCCGGATCAGCCCGGCAAGCTCCTGAAAGGCCGGTTCCTCCATGCCGAAACGGGTCATCTCGGACACGCCCATTCGAAGCGCCCCTGAGGCGGTGAATCCTTCCTCGTCCGGTGTAGCCTGGTAGTTGCAGATGATGTTGTTTTCTTCGAGCTTTGATGCGGCCTCAGGCCCCCGGCCGTATCCCACCTTGACCACAACCTGGTGGGTTTCGGTAAAACCCTCGTCCGGGTCCCCTGCCACGTCGAGCCCGCACTCGCTCAAGGCCCGGGCAAAGGCCTTGGCGTTGGAGATAACCCGGGGCTGGTATTCGTCTTTGAACCTGTTCATCTCGAAAGCCGCCATCAAAAGCCCCAGAAGAGTCCCCAGGTGATGGTTGGACACGGAACCTGGAAACGTCCGGTTGACAACGGCTTCCCACAGGGCGTACCGCTCGTCTTCTTCAAGGAAGCGGGTCGCTGCAACACCCCGCTGGGTGCCGAAGAAGGTCTTGTGGGTGGAGCCCGTGACCAGGTCCGCACCCTCGCGGAAGGGCTCTTGAAAGTGTGGCCCTACAAGGCCGAGCACGTGAGCCATGTCGTACATCACCACCGTGTCGATGCCGGCCTCGTCGATGAATTTCCGGACCGCTTCCACCGGCTCGCGGCACAGGACCATGCTCTTGCCGAAAATGATAAGCCGCGGCCGCACCTCATCGATGCGCTCCAGGGCGGCAGCTACGTCGACCCGAAAGGGGTTGTCTTCCATTACCGGGAAGGGGACGACCGCAGGGCGCTCGGTCTTGGGGTCCCTGGCCACGAAATCCCGGAGCGCCCCCATGGGCTGGGCGCTGAGGTGGCCCCCCTTTGATATGTGCTGGTTCATGACCGGCCCTATGCGCCGGGGCTCCCGCTTGGGGTCGTCCCGGTTCAGGTACTGCATCATGGCGCTGAAAACGGCGGTGTTTGCCATCTGCCCGCTGACCAGCCGGGTCTCCACCTCGGTGCATCCCAGGTACGAGGCCATTTCCTGTTCCAGAAGCTGTTCGACGCGGGCGATGAAATCCGTGCCCTGGTAATAGAACACGTCCGTGTCGTAAAAGGCCCGGACCTTTCGGTGCTCGGCATAGCGAAACGACGGGTCCATGATGGAGAGAAGGCGTACCATAGGCGAGGCTGTCATCTCTGAAGGGATCAGATTGATACAGTCCTTCTGTCGCCACACAGTGTTCTCAATGGCGTCCTCGAGCAGCTTCTGCACCGCGGCCGGGGCGGGTGCATGTTCGGCCGGGGCCGCCCCCGCCACGATGGGCCGGGCATAGGGAGGCGCGTCGCTTCGAAGGTGATAAGGGACCGCCATTGCTTCGACTGAACGGCCCCGTACCTCTATGGAGAGAGCCTCGTCGTTCTGGATATCCGCGTCGATGTAAGCCAGGCACAATGCGCGCAGCGCATGCTGATCGAGCCGCGCCGCCTCCAGGCCTTCCCCTTCCACCTTCCAGTAGGGAACCATGGTGCCGCTTGTAACGTAGCCCACGGGTTTCCCATTCCGAAAGACCCGCGCCCCCTCACGTGCCACTCCCCGGCCGGTGACGGCCACCGGTCGGATAAGACGGGGAAGATCGCCTATCCGTGAGTAGTCCCGGACAAGAATGCGGGAGCGCGCTTCGAACTGGCGTCTAAGGGCTTCCCGTCCTGCAAAGTCACCCTTCAGCGGGCTGAAGCTCACTGCGAAGCGGGCCATGGGGCATGCCATAATAGGGATCTCGTCGCCTTCGGGGTCCGTGCCCAGTTCGTGCCCGTACAGGGGGAGCCCGGCCTCCAGCCGAAGGGTGTCGCGGGCGCCCAGCCCCACGGGCGATGCTCCGCGGTCCATAAGAAGGTCCCAGACGGCGGGGGCCGCTTCGGCCGGCAGGAAAAGCTCGAAGCAGATAGGCTCACCGGTGTAGCCGGTCCGGGCCACCTGAACGGGTTGGCCCTGTATGTTCAACACGCTTACAGCGTTTCGCATGGGTTCGGGAAGGCGGCCTTGTTCAATGACCGAGGACAGGATCTCTTTTGATCGTGGGCCCTGGAGCGCCAGCATGGCGATTTCGGGGGTCTCGTCGCTGATACTCGCCTGCTCGAAGGCGCGTGCAGCCGGCAGAAGGTATTTCCACGCCTTGCTTCGGTTGCCGGCGTTAACCACCAGAAGGTATTCGTCTTCCTCGAACCTGTAGAGATATGCGTCGTCCAGGGCCCCGCCGGATTCATTGGCAATGAAGGTGTACTGGGCCCCGGTCTCCCGTCCGTCCAGGGCATCGGCGTTGTTGGTAAGGACGTGCTGGAGAAAGGATGTGCCGTCCCGCCCCCGGATCACGAAGCGCCCCATATGTGAGACGTCGAACAGGCCGGCGGCCTTGCGTGTCATCAGGTGTTCCTGCACGATACCGGCAGGGTAAGCAATGGGCATGTCCCAACCGCTGAATTCCGTTATAGTTGCGCCCAGGGAAACGTGCCGGTCATATAGCGGTGTTCGTATGGATTCAGTCATGGGTCTACCTCCCCTCTTAAAACGGATCAAGGTGCCCGGCCGGGTGCCTGTCACTGGGCCGCCTGTGGGTGATATCTGCCTCTATCATTTCATGCCCGCAATATCAAGAGAAAAAGCGATATTAAATTGCATATTTCTTCAAAACATGAAATATTTATTGACAGTTTGATCAAAAACCCGTATCTGTCTGGTTAAGGAGTTTTTTTCTTGGATAGAGGGGCCTTTACACACGGCCCGTTTCGAGGAGCCTCTCTATGAAGATCGACGAGACGAGCATCGCCCTGATCAGGCACCTCAAGGACGGCCGGAAATCCTTTCGCAGGATAGCAGACGAGATCGGCGTGTCCGAGAACACGGTGCGGAGCCGTGCGAGCGCCATGCAACAGGAAGGACTTCTGGAGATATCCGGGCTCGTGGATCCTGAAGGCATCCCCGGGCACCGGTTGGTGCTCATTGGTGTTAAGCTCAGCACCATGGAACTGGTCAGGAAAGGGGAGGAGTTCAGCCGGTTAAAAGGCGTGATCTCCGTCTGCGTGGTAACGGGAAGATACGATCTGATGCTCCACGTCCTGCTGAACCAGGACTTCAGCCTGCTGGAGTTCTATACGCAGGAGGTCAGCCGGGTTAAGGATGTGCAGTCGGTGGAGACCTTTGTGGTGTACAAGGGATACAACATCAGGGTCCCTTATGTCCTTTAGGAAAACCCGAATCGAAATCGGGATCGTCAAATGTTTCCGCCGTGATTTTCACGGCATTATGAAAAGGGAGGGAAGACCATGAAAGAGATCCATGAACTCGTGCTGCCTGAAGACCTCCGCTACAGCGAGAGTCACGAGTGGGTCAAGGTTGATGGAGGGAAGGCCCGCATAGGTATAAGTGATTATGCCCAGAACCAACTTGGCGACATCGTGTTCGTGGAACTTCCGGGGGTCGGGGACGTCCTCGAAAAGGGGCAGGAGTTCGGTACGGTGGAATCGGTCAAGGCCGTGGCGGAGATGTACGCTCCTGTCGGGGGCGAGGTCGTGGCAGTCAACGAGGAACTGGCGGAGGCCCCTGAGCTGGTGAACAAGGATCCTTACGGCAGGGGCTGGATGATGGAGCTGTCTTCAGTGGACGTACCCGAGGCCGAAGCCCTGCTTGGCCCGGATGACTACAAGGACCGGCTGAAAGGGCAGGAATGAGTTATGCGCTACCTTCCGCACACACCTGAGGAGATCGCCTCCATGCTGTCCGGGGTGGGGGTGGAATCCCTGGATGATCTTTTCACGACAGTGCCGGCGGACTGCCGTCGGAACAGGGACATGAACCTGCCGCCTGCCATGACCGAATGGGAGCTCTCCAGGCACGCGGCCGGCCTGGCCGGGGCCAATGCATCGGCCGCCGGATGCCTGTCCTTCGCCGGGGCCGGGAGTTACGAGCACCACGTCCCGGCCGCGGTTCGGGCCGTGCTGGGCCGCTCCGAGTTTTACACGGCCTACACACCATACCAGCCCGAGATGACCCAGGGCACCCTCCAGGCCGTCTACGAGTACCAGACACTCATCAGCCGGCTTACGGGGATGGACGTTGCAAACGCCTCCCTATACGACGGCGCATCCTCCCTGGCCGAGGCCCTTATCATGGCCATCAGGGTGACCCGCAGGAAGCGGGTTGCCGTCTCCCGGGCGGTCCATCCCTTTTACCGGCATGTGGTCCGCACCTATTTGAGGCCCACCGGGTATGAGGTATTGGAAATCCCCCTTCTCGAGGACGGCACCACGGACCTTTCCTTCCTGGAGGGGCTGGAGGACCTCGCGGCCGCAGCGGTCCAGTCCCCGAACGTTTTCGGGTGCGTTGAGGATTTGGAGGGGGCGGCGGATCGGGTTCACGACCGGGGCGGGCTCCTCACGGCCTCCTTTTCGGAGCCGCTTGCCTTCGGTCTGTTACGCTCTCCGGGCGGCCTGGGCGCGGACATCGCCTGTGGGGAAGGCCAGAGCTTCGGTATGCCTCAGTCTTTCGGCGGGCCCCTGCTGGGAGTGTTCACAACCCGTGAAAAGTATGTCAGGAGCGTCCCGGGGCGCCTGGTGGGAAAGACCGTGGACCAGGAGGGTGAAAGGGGTTTCGTGCTGACACTGGCCACCCGCGAGCAGCACATTCGCCGGGAAAAGGCCACGTCCAACATCTGCACGAACAACAGCCTCTGCGCCCTGGCCGCGGCCGTATATCTGGCATGCCTGGGGGGCACCGGGCTCAGGAAACTGGCCCGTCTGAACTACGACAAGGCCGAGCACCTGAAAGGCCGCCTCGAGGAGGCAGGGTTCAAAATCGCCTTCGACGCCCCCACGTTCAATGAGTTCGTGGTCCGTGTGCCCGACGGGTTTAAACGCACCCATGATCGCCTGCTCAAAGAGGGAATCGTGGCGGGGCTCGAGCTTTCCCGGTGGTACCCTGAGCTTGAAGACCATTATCTTTTCTGCGTGACCGAGACCAAATCGGCCGAGGACATGGACAGACTGGTGAGGGAGATGACGTCATGAGCGAAATCCTCGGAAGGACCGGACTGGTGCTTAACGAGCCCCTGCTCTGGGAAAAGGGAGCCCGGGGAAGACAGGGTTTTTCCCTGCCACCTGGAGACGTGGAACAAGCACCCATTGACGACGCGCTCGTGGGCGAGGAACCGGATCTCCCCGACTTGGGCGAATTGGACGTGGTCCGCCATTTTACCCGGCTCTCCCAGTGGAACTTCGGTGTGGACACCGGGATGTACCCGCTGGGATCGTGCACCATGAAGTACAACCCGAAGATCAACGAAGACCTGGCGGCCCTGGAGGGGTTTGCAGGCGCCCATCCGCTGCTTCCGGAGGATCTCTGCCAGGGGAGCCTTCGCCTGATACACGAGCTACAGACCTTTTTGGCGGAGATCACCGGCATGGACGCCGTGAGCCTGCAGCCTGCGGCAGGGGCCCAGGGCGAGCTGGCGGGGATGCTCATCATCCATGCGTTCCACGAGAACCGGGGCTCGAGACGCACGAAGATCATCGTGCCGGACACGGCCCACGGCACGAACCCTGCGAGCGCGGCCCTGTGCGGATTCCGGCCGGTTCCCGTTTCCTCCAATGACGAGGGAGTGCTCACAGCCGGGGCCGTGGCGGAGGTCATGGACGAGGAGACGGCCGGTGTCATGATCACGAATCCCAACACCCTGGGCCTGTTCGAGAAGCACATTCGTGAGATCGCAGGGATAGTTCACGACAAGGGGGGGGTGGTCTATGGGGACGGGGCCAACATGAACGCCGTTATGGGCATCGTGGATGCCGCGCGGGCCGGCGTGGACGTGCTTCACCTGAACCTTCACAAGACCTTCAGCACGCCGCACGGGGGAGGAGGGCCCGGGTCCGGTCCGGTGTGTGTGACCCGGGAGCTGGAGCCGTTTTTGCCGGTCCCGCGGGTCGTGAAGGAAGGCGAACGCTACGTCCTTTCCGAGGACTTTCCCTTGAGCGTGGGGCGGCTTCACGCGTTTTACGGGAGCTTCGGGGTCATGATCAAGGCCTATGCCTATATCCTCAGCATGGGTGCGGAAAACCTCGAGAAGGCCAGCCGGCTCGCCGTGCTCAATGCCAACTACTTGAAGGAGCGGCTCAAGGACGTCTACGAGCTTCCCTATGATCGGCCCTGCATGCACGAATGCGTGTTCACGGACAAGCGCCAGAAGGGCCTGAAGGTGACGACCCTCGACATCGTCAAGAGGTTGATGGACTACGGCTTCCACCCCCCTACAGTCTATTTCCCGCTGGTGGTGAGCGGGGCGATAATGGTCGAGCCCACGGAGACGGAGAGCCTTGACGAGATCGAACGCTTCATCGAGGCCATGCGCTCCATCGCAAGAGAGGCCGGGGAAAACCCCGAGATCCTGCGGGCTGCGCCCCACAAATGCCGCCTCAGGCGTCTTGACGAGACCGCTGCGGCAAGGAGGCCCTGTCTCAAGGGCTGATCTGATTTTGCTGGACACGGATTCAGGGCGGCGGGTATGGACGGTATTTCCGTAGGCGAAAACAACCGGACACAGGGCCGGCCCGGGCCATGGCTGGCCGTTGACATGGGCCGGGTTCCCTACGGCCCGGTCCTGGCTTTTCAGACGGCCCTGGTGGAGGCGCGAAAGAGAAGGCTGATCGAGCAAGACGTCGTCCTTATCCTGGAGCACGAGCCCGTATTCACACTGGGGCGAAGAGGCGTTACAGAAAATCTCCTGGTCACGCCGGAATTTCTTGGCCGGGCCGGCGTGCCCGTGGTCCACGTGGAACGGGGCGGAGACGTCACCTATCACGGCCCGGGCCAGCTTGTGGTCTACCCGATCGTGGACCTGCCCGGGGCCCGGCTCAAGGTGGTGGAGTTCGTAGAGAAACTCGAGGAGGTGATGATTCTTACGGCCTCGGACCTGGGTGTGGAGGCGGTTCGGGACCCGCGGAACCGAGGGGTTTGGGTCGGCGACCGGAAACTCGGCAGCGTTGGAATAGCCGTGCGTAGAGGCACCTCCTTTCACGGGCTTGCACTGAATGTCAATCCGGACCTGACGCCTTTTGAGTGGATTAATCCCTGCGGGCTTAAGGGCGTACACATGACCTCCCTGGCCGGTGAAGGCGCCCGGGATGCTTCCCCGGACCGGGTGAGGCCCATGCTGAAGCGCCGCATGGAGGAGGTCTTCGGGGTGTCGCTTGAGGATACGCCGCTTTCCGTTCTGGAGGACGTACTGGCTGATGAGCTGTTTAGTTGTCGGGTAAATCCGCGGATGAAAATATTGTTGGGAAAATCCAAATCGAAATCGGGATCGCTATCGAAATCGAAATACCATGGGACCGGGAAACGAAAAACCTGATGTCTACCACCGCTCTACAGGCGATAAGAAAGGTCTATCAATCGACGGATGATTCGTTTTCGATTTCGATAAAGAAGAATTAGAAACGGCTGGTGGTAAATTGAGCTTTTTTTGCCATGAATCACCGCCCTTTTAAGGGGAGCAGCGAATGAGTGGAGACAATAAGCGGGCTCAACGGGTCCCAAAGCCTCAGTGGCTCCGACGCAGGCTGCCGTCGGGCCCCGAGTTCGAGGAGGTGAAGCGCGTCCTCGATAAGGCGCATCTTCATACGGTGTGCGAGGAGGCGAAGTGCCCCAACCTCTGGGAGTGTTTTTCCCGTCACACGGCTACTTTCCTGATCATGGGGGACACCTGCACACGGAACTGCCGCTTCTGCGCTGTATCGCACGGCACGCCCGGCCCGCCCGACCCAATGGAGGCCTCCCGCGTCGCCGAGGCCGCCCGGGCCATGGGTCTCCGCTACGTGGTTGTGACCTCGGTGACTAGAGACGATCTCCCTGACGGGGGGGCGCGGTTTTTTGCGGGCACTATCAGCGCGCTGAGGGAGGGCGTTCCCGGGGGATCCGTGGAGGTCCTCATTCCGGACTTCCGGGGGCGGCCGGAAGACCTCGAAACCGTGATCACCGCCCGGCCGGACGTCCTCAACCACAACCTGGAGACCGTGGAGAGGCTCTATCCAACGGCCAGGCCGGAGGCTGAGTACGGCCGTTCCCTGAAGCTACTGGCACGGGCGCGGGAGAGGGCTCCGGAGCTTCCGGTCAAGTCAGGCATGATGCTGGGCCTTGGAGAGCGCCCGGTGGAGGTGCGTGCCGCACTGAGCGATCTCCTTGACGCAGGTTGCCGCATGCTGACCCTGGGCCAGTACCTCCAGCCGTCGTCGAAGCACCTGGCAGTGGATCGTTTTGTGCCGCCCGAGGAGTTCGATGCGTGGCGGGAGCTGGCCCTTGCCATGGGTTTCGAGCAGGTGGCGAGCGGCCCCTTTGTGAGAAGCTCCTACCGTGCGGGGGAACTCTACAGGAATGGACCTTCGGCAACCGCCGAACCCGGTCCTAAGCGAAGTGTGTGCCGGGTCGGGGAGGAAGGGCCCTGAAGATGCCGTTCACACCAGGCCTTGATCCAGCATTGCGTTCATCACCAGGACAAAGGCCGGTATGTTTGCTCCGCAGACATAGTTACCGGGTGTCCCGTACTCTTCGGCCGCGTCCAGGCACGTCTTGTGTATGCCCTTCATCAGCTTTTTGAGGCGCATGTCGACCTCCTCCCTGGACCATTTCAGGCGTATGTTGTTCTGGGCCATTTCCAGGCCTGAGACGGCGACACCGCCTGCATTGGCCGCCTTGCCGGGTCCATAGAGGGTCTTGTTCTCCAGGAAGATGTCCACGGCTTCCGGCGCGCAGGGCATATTGGCCCCCTCGGCGATCAGGCTCACCCCACCGTCGATCAGGTTCAGGGCGTCCTTGCCGTTGATCTCGTTTTGCGTGGCACTCGGAAAGGCGCAATCGGCCTTGATGGCCCACAGCGGGTTGTGGTCCAGAGTGGTGTCGATCTCCGTATACACAGCCTGTGGATACTTCTCCACATATTCCCGGATGCGGCCTCGACGGAAGTTTTTGAGCCGTTTTACAAAATCGAGTTTCTCGGCGTCTATGCCCTCCTCGTCGTAGATGAAGCCGGAGGAGTCCGAGAGCGTCACCGCCTTTCCGCCCAGTTCGATGAGCTTTTCCACTGTGTACTGGGCCACGTTGCCCGACCCGGACACGAGGCAGGTCTTCCCCTCGATCGTGTCGTTCCTGGTGGCCAGCATCTCCGATGCGAAGTATATGCACCCGTAACCCGTGGCTTCTGGCCGAATAAGGCTCCCTCCCCACGCCAGGCCCTTGCCGGTAAAGACACCTGTGAACTCGTTTCCGAGCTTCTTGTACATGCCGAAGAGGTAGCCGATCTCCCTGGCGCCCACGCCGATGTCCCCTGCGGGCACGTCCGTGTCCGGTCCGATGTGGCGAAAGAGTTCGGTCATGAAGGACTGGCAGAACCGCATTACTTCATCATCGGACTTTCCCTTGGGATCGAAGTCGGAGCCGCCCTTGGCGCCGCCCATATTGAGGGTCGTAAGAGCGTTCTTGAAGACCTGTTCAAAGGCCAGGAATTTGAGAATGCTCAGGTTCACGGAAGCATGAAAGCGCAACCCGCCCTTGTAGGGACCGAGCGCGCTGTTCATCTGAATCCGAAATCCGCGGTTTACATGAACCTGCCCCTGGTCGGCCATCCAGGGGACACGAAATATGATAACCCGTTCCGGTTCGATAATCCGCTCCAGCAGAGCTTTTCGACGAAACTCGGGAGTCCGGTCGAGCACGGGTTGAATCGTTTTCAAAACCTCCTCCGCCGCCTGTTGAAACTCCTTCTGGTCAGGGTCCCTCTCTTTGATCCGGTTGATAATGTCCGTCATGAAGAGCCTCCAAGAAGTGATTTTAACCCGATGATTACGCACTGTGACGTACGGCCGTCGATCTTTATGGTCAGGGGGACCTCCAGCCTCAGGTGTTTAAGGTGAGGGGTCTCCTGATGTGCGGGCTGCGAGTTGAGCCACGTCCAGTCCAGGTAGTCTTCCTGGTCCCCGTTTTCCTCCACAGTAATGTACTGGATCCCCAGGGATGTGATGTTTTGAAAGAAGTGGGAGCCCTGGGAGGGGTCCGCGTTGAGCTGGGCGTTGCGCAGTTCGATGATGGCGCTCACCCCTGAAATGTGGTTCCACTGTACCGGAATGCCGAGCCATGGGTCGGCCGTGCCCCAGCGGCCCGGGCCGATCAGGAGGTAGGGACGTTTCTCCTTGATGAGCTGTCCGTTCAACCCCTTGATCTCCTCGGCGATACGGCTCGTGGCTTGAGGCTCGAAGTCCTCGGGCTTGACAAGGATCATGTCCTCGATTTTCCGGTTTATTCCGTTTCCCAGGGCCTGGGCGGAGCGGCAGAAGGCCTGCTTACGCTCCATAGAGGTGATCTGGACGTCGAG
The DNA here is from genome assembly GCA_041685835.1 of Desulfatiglandales bacterium. Lineage (GTDB taxonomy): Bacteria > Desulfobacterota > DSM-4660 > Desulfatiglandales > HGW-15 > JAIPEI01. The sequence continues at coordinate 10,801 of JAWLEX010000035.1, read as the reverse complement.
ACGTTCCAGTTCAGCCACCATGGGCCGCATCTGGAGGAAAAAAAACTCCGCCTTGGGCCTCTCCCTTGTCCCCAGGTTCACCGAGAACTCGATTTCTACGGGACATCCCATCCCCTTTTTGGCAAGTTCCAGGAGCTCCGTAAGGAGTTCGGAAAGAGGAAAGGCCTGGTGCTTGAGGATTTGGGCAAAGGTGACGACCTTGGGCCCGGACATGTACCCGGTGTCGCGGATGCGGTGCTCGTCGGGCATATAGGTGCCGGAGAGACACAATACAGGATATGCATCCTCGAACTCGTCCACCTCCAGCTTGACCAGGTTGGAGTTCTCAAAGGTCCTGGGGTATTCGTCATATCCCCGAATCCTGAGGGCGTAGAAGTATCTCTGGGTATTCTGGAGCGTGTCTTCGACTGTGGAAAGCTGCGGAAGGATGTTCGGGTGCTTCGGGGAGAACCTTAAAGAGCGTTCCCCTTCCGCAACGGTCTTTCCGAAACCCAGGGCGATATGGGCGATGCCCTCATCCGTCTTCATACGGGAAAAAGGGTAAAAGTTGTGGGACTGGGCCACCCCTGCCACCGCGGGATAGAAGTAATCGCCGTAAGCCTCTCCGCTGAGCTGCTGCACGATGACCGCCATGGCCTCTTCGTGGGGCTGGTTCAGCGTGTTTCGAGAGAAGGACTTGGGCCCTTCGTAGAAGGTCGAGGAGTAGACCAGCTTAACGGCCGTTATAAGATGCTGCAGTCGAACGCCCGGGTCCGCATGGTTGTTCGGAATCATATACGTGTGATACAGGCCGGCATAAGGCTGGAACTGGGCGTCTTCAAGGAGGCTCGACGATCTGACCGACAGTGGGAAGTCGGCCTGGGTCAGGAAGGCCTCGAGCTCTCCGGCCAGCCAGGCCGGCATCTCGGCACTCAGGAAGGCATCGGCGACCTCCTGGTCGGTGAAGCCGTTCTTGGCCAGGTATTCGAGGCCGTTTTCAGAGACGAAGGATTCAAATCCTTCAGTGGTGATAACAAGGGTCTTGGGGATTTTGACGCTCAGGTCGGCGAATTTCTCGTGGAGTTCTTCGTGGTCATGGAGCATGGTGGACATGAACGCCAGCCCCCGGGCCTTGCCGCCTATGGACCCTTGTCCCACCTTCACGAAATCCATTATGTCGACGTCATAGGTCGAACCCTTGAACTGGGCCACAACGCCCTTCTGGCGCATTTTACGCAGGGCGTGGATGCTTGTGGCCAGGAACTCTCTTAAGTCATCCGCATTGTGGAACTCAGAGACACGCACCCGGCGAAAACAGGATGCAAGGGTGATCTCACTGCGTCCCATGATCCAGTTTGAAAAGTGGTTTCTCCGGGCATGATACAGGAGTGACTCGTCTGGAATCTCCCGGATCTTCAACTCCAGGGACCGGAGGTCCAGGGCCCTGTCCAACTCTGTTCCATCCGGCATGCGGAACACGAAGTCGCCGAAACCCAGGTGCTTGAGGAAGAAATCATGGAGTTCGGCCAGGAGGTTTGGGGAATTTTTGTCCAGGAAAACGGCCTGCAGGCGGCCTGCCTTGCTCCTGTTTTTCGATTCTGAGCTGAGCATGAGAAGGGGCAGGTCGGGGATCTCTTCCCGGATCTCACGAAGCAGCTCGAAACCCGCATCAGGGTCCAGTACATTCTGCTTAGGCAGTCTTGTATCCGCGATGATGCCGAACAGATAAGGTTTGAACTCGCGAAAGAGGTCCAGGGCCTCCTCGAAATCCTCAGCATGAAGGATCTTGGGCCTTGCGCGCATGGTCAGCAACCGGTGCTCCTCGTTCAAACCGGTCTCCAGAACGGCCTGGGTCTGCCTGACCACCTCCTTGTATATGAGCGGGAGAAATGTTGAGTAGTAAATGGGAGAGTCTTCCACCAGGATGAGAACGCGAACCTGGGCCCTGGCCGTGTCGTGCTTCACGTTGATCCGGTCTTCGGCGTTCTTGACCAGGGCCAGCAGGAGATCGGAGTTGCCCGTCCAGACAAAGATTTTATCAATACCGCTCAGGTCGGTGTTCTCAGGAGAAGGGTAGACCCCTCGAAGGCTGTGGGTCAGAAGATTCACGGGGAGGTGCGGCTTACGCTTCTTGACCTCAATTCCGAACGTGAAGGCGTCCATCTCACCCAGGTGGGGCATAGTGATCACCATGTCGAAGCGCTTGTGTTCCAGGCTGTCCAGTGCCTCCCGTGCCGAGGAAACGCGTGTGACCCTGGGAGGCTGGCTCAGGTTCAGCCCGCTGTACTCGTTGATGATGCGTGAGGCCAGACTCCCGTCTTCCTCCACGATGTAGGCGTCGTAAGGGCTCGAGACGAGGAGGACATCCCGCACCTTAATGGACATGAGTTCGTGGAAGACCTTGAATTGGGAATAGAACTCGGATCCCGACTGCTTTTCCTCCAGAAGAACGGAGCTGGAAGGACCTGAGGGTGTTTCAGACGCCATGGACGGACTGTACCTTTCAATGCGCATTCAGGGGAAATCCCCGTGTGCGGCGTAACATACCCGGAGACAGCGGGCTTGTCAATGGAGCCGATCGGGCATGGAGATGTTTGCGCAATCCCGGCTTGAATTGCGTGCGTGAGGCGACCTTTCCGTGAGCTGTCGGTGGTTAGTGCCCATCCAGAAACGCTTTTTGGGCTCTGGCAGGTTTCCAATTCAGAAATTAGGATTTTTTGTCAAGATCAAGGAAATCAAGAGGTTGCGCGGAACCCAAAAGGAGTCACTGGACCGCAACCAGGCAGAGGTGCAGGCCCGGCCTCCTTTGCCACGAGCCTCTGTGCCGGATAAAGAAAACGGCGTCTTTCTTTGATACGGAAAGACGCCGTTCTTTCACCAAGCCCGGCTGGGATCTCAGGCGGCCTTGATGAAATCTAAAACTATTTCTGCCACTCCTTGGCGAAGATCTTCCCGACTCGATCAACCTGTCCGGGGTCGATCTCGAGCGCCTTGGCCACCTCCTGGTAGAGTGCTTTGCGGTCCTGGTTCTCGGCGTCCACCAGACTGTTGAGGTCCCTTTTTTCCCGCAGGCCCAGGCTGCCCAGGTCCCCGGTGGACAAGTAGCCGTCATCTCCTTCCTTGATGAGCCCCTTGTCATAGAAGGGTTTCATCTGCTGGTAGCGCCCCTTCATCCGTTCCTTGAGGGCGCGGATCGTGGCGTTGGAGACCTCGGTCGCGTCCTGGGCCCAGGCGATTCCAGGGGACAGGCATATGCGGATCAACTGAAAGAAGGACTCTTTTTCCTCGATCTCCGAAGGGGCGTCTTTTGCTCCCTCGCGGCCGCGAACGTCGTCCACTATGTCCTGGGCCACAGTCTCCACTTTTTCGGCCGGGAAGTAGATGTTGATGGTGACGCAGGCCAGCAGGGTGCACAGTAAGACCAGCGATGAGACCCGCAGGGTTTTTTTAATACCTTTCATGTCAACCTCCCTTCACGCTATTGAATCACGGGCCCGTCGTGGGAAGCAGTGACCCGCTGAATGCGTTTGACCATATCCTTGAAGCCTATCCTGTTATCCGGATTCTGATTTACAACATTTACACCTGAAAAACCACTCCTTTTTATGAGATATTCCTTGCCTCCTTCCATTATAGTCCCGTTGATCTGGAAGATGTCGCTCTCCAGAACGGCACGCACGCCGATTCGTTCGTAGGGAAACTCGCGGAACAGGGACGTGAAATAGCCGGCCATCCCGACAAAGGGGCTTCCACCGCCTCCGATCTGGGCGATGTTGTCCACGGCGCGCACACTGATCCGCTGGTCCACGCCTTTCTGCCGGACTGTCTCCATGAGCAGATAAAACCGCTGTGGTTGGCCATAGGCGAGTTCGAACCCTTTGATATGGCCGTCCAGGATGCCGGTGATTCGACCGAAGGCGGTCCCCGAGGTCATCTGTTCGAGATTCAGGCCTTCCCAGCGGGCGTCCAGGCCAAACACCGGAGTGGGGGTGAAGACACCGGAGGCCCCAAGGTTTTCGATCGTGGCACTCCCCCCGAAGACTTCAGCCTCGAGGGCCCCATGGCTGGTTATCGTCCCATCCCGGTAAACAATGGGGGCCAGGGACCCTTTGACACGGCCCTCCGGCGCGTCCGCCCAAAAACCGGCAAGCAGCGGTCCAAGGTTTACATCGTCCAGGTGAAGGCTGGACCTCAAGCCGAGACCTTTATCCGTGTCGTGCGTGATATCCAGGGGGCCTAATCGAACGCCACCTCCCGGGATCATGAGCCGCGTATGGCCCGGCACGCGGATGTGGTTCGGCAGCGCCTCGAGGTCCAGGGCCAGGGACTGCTCCGGGAGCAAGGGAATGCGAAGCGTCCTGATCGTCAGCTTTCCATTCAGGGGTGTAACGCCCCGGCCGTCGGCAATGGTCCCATATCGGACGGGGAGCGAGAGAGATGCGCCTTCCAAGGCCAGGGCCGGCTCTTCCGCGGAAAGGCCGCCATCCCGCACGCGGGCCTCGCCGGTGAGGGAAAAGCCGCCCGCATCCCTTCTCAGGCGGAGGTCGGCCGAGGCCTCGCCGTGGACGGACATGGTGTTCAGAATCGGCATTTTCATACCGAAGGGTTCAACTGCAAACACTTGAAACGCCGGTTTCAGGCGGAAAGGAGGCAGGGAGAGGGCAAGGCCGGCCCTAAAACTCTCACCCGCCTGTTCAATGTTTCCGGAAACCCGGATGGAAACAAGGTCTTCGATTCCAGCGTCCAGGGTGGAATCGAGGATCCGGAGGGGATCGAAGTCCAGCCTGGTCCGCGCATTCACGGAAAAGGGACGGGTTTTCATGTTCAGGTAGAATCGGCCGAAAAGGACCTCGCCGGAAGACGCCCCCAAGTTCAACGACTCTACAAGAACGGGGCCGTCACCCCCGGCCGTTCCGTCGGCTTTCAGGGACAGGCCGAGCCCTTCTGCAAAGGCCTCGATTTCATCGTTCTCAAACGAGAGCTCCTCGAAATCGAGGCGAGCGGAAAAATTCCATGTCCCCGAATCACCTGTCTCGGCCCGGACGTGAATCGAGTCTCTTCCTGTCAGGTTCCAGCCATGGAAAGGCCGGCCGTCACCGGAAAGGAAGGAGGCAAGCCCTGTCTTTTGTCCATGGGCCGAGAGAACGGCCTTTTTGTTCCTGAGCCGGGCCTCTACAAGGACCGGCCCAAGGCCCTCGGCCTCCACTCTGATTTCCGGTATATCCCCGGATGGGATAAAAGGGTAGAGGAGCCCTTTGCCCGCCTGCAGGCGCATGTCTCTCAGCAGTAAAGGTTTTTCCGGGACGGTTACGTGGAGCTCGGGGATCCGCAGGTCCGCTTTCTGTAAGTGAATTTCGGCCGGCCGCCCGCTCAAGCGGACTTCCGCCTCGGACAGGGGAATGCGGGCGGCGGGGTGTTCCATCGCCAGCTCTCCAGCCCGAATGTCGGCCGAGATCATCAGGTCGGGCCATGGACCAAAGAGTCGAAATTCGCCGGAGATCCGGCCGCCGGCCTCCAGCGGGGGAGAGGACAGGGATATGCGGTTTTCTTCGAGCCGCAGGGCCAGGTCCGGCTCGAAATGCAGGCCCCTGTTGTCCAGGCTTGCTTCCATGCCGCCGGAGAGGCGGAAAAGGCCGGACACGTCGATCCCGGCCAGCGGTTTTCTGTACTCCGCGGGCAGAAGGGGGATCCAGTCGGCCGGCCGGAACCGGCATGTAATGTCTTCCAGGGCCCCCTTCAGGATGGGGTCCCAGGACAGCTTGATCCCGGTCTCGATGTCGAACTCGGCAGGGGGGCTTCGAAGGGTGACGCAAAGGATTGCACTCTCCAGCCGTTGTTCCCGGGGAAGTGCGGTCCCGGAAGCGCTTACCGCCACCTCCAGCGCGGAGTGCAAAGAGACGGGCAGAAAGGGTCGGAGGTCCGGAAGGTGAAGATCGAATGTGTCCATTCGGATTCGGCGGCCGGCCGTGTGGAATTCCCCCGAGCATTCAAGGGAGACCCCCGGGACCGTTCCGCCCGGGTGTCTTAATGCCCCGTCCTCGATGGAAAATCGAGCCTTCACCGTTTCTGTGTCGTCCTTCAAATCGGCCTCGGCATTGATTCGAGGCAGGTCCAGGAGAAGGTCCAGGCCCGGGTGTTCGATCCGGGCCTCACAGGATGCATGGATGTCCCTTTGCGCCGTTACCCCGGCCTGTATCCGGTCCAGCCAAAGGGTTGCGGTTCCGGTCTTCACCTCCGCCCGTCCTTCTTCCAGTTCGGCGCGTGCGATCCGCACGTCGCTGAACAGGAGCCGGCTCAACAGACCGGCCCCGACGCGGGCCGCCAGCGAGGGATCGCCGGCCTTCGGGACGCCGGTTCCCGGGAGGGCCGGGACGCCTTCGAGGGCCAGGCGGGCCCCTTGTACGCCCGCCCTGTCGATCACCAAGATCCTTTTTCCGAAATCACCCTCCAGGTGCATTTCCACCTCCAGGGCCCGGATTGCGAGCTGAACACCGCCGCCCGGGTCATCCGGAGAGGCCACCTGAATGCCTTCCGCCCTCAGGCGCAGGGGGCCGGTGTCCCAGCTGAGGGTGTTAATCTGGACGTCGTATCCTGAGACCCCCGATATTGTTCGGGCAACCGCGTCCTTGACCCGGGAGGGGTTGCGGTAAAGGTATCCCAATCCGGAGGCGGCAAGGACCAGTAAGAGGAGAATGATCGCCGTAAGGCCCCATAGGACCTTTTTCGTCCCGTGTTTCACGAGACCCACTCCTTTGTTAGAGTGATGAGGTCCCCCTGCTTTTCACTCAGCATTCGAAATATCTCCAGGGAATCTGAAACGGAGCCTTTTTGGGCCTCTATCACCTTCTCGAACAGGTTGTAGTGTGCGTGGTAGAGGGCCACGGCCAGGATGTGGGCATTGTTGAGGCCCCCGGAACCAAACCCCCTGAACTGCCCTGTTTCGAGTTCCGCCTCCAGGTCACGGAACCCGGCCACGGCCTCTTCGAAGGCCTTTTCCCTCAGGATGAGCTTTTCCTCGTCGCTGCGGGTACTGCTGTAAACCGCGGTCAATTGCGATACCAGTTCTTTGATGAACTCGGAAAACCTGCGTTCATCCCGGAGCATGGCGCGTGCCTTCACGGCCTCTATCGAATCCTTCCCAAAGGCCGCCTCCATGAAAGCGAGCGCTCCCCGCTTGCCCACCACAGAGGCCAGGGTCTCGTTGAACGCCGGCTGTCCTTTGACATAGATGGTGGCGTGGGTCATTTCGTGGAGTATGGTCTCGGCGAGTTCCACCGGGTCTTTTCTCAGCATGTTGCGGTGGACCGGGTCCTGAAACCATCCCAGGGTGCTGTAGGCCTCGGCCGGCCAGATGACCACGTCCAGGCCCTTGTCTTCCAGCCTTTGCTTCCTGTCCGCCGCGGCCTCCGGATCAAAGTACCCGAGATAGGGCATTCGTCCAACCACCGGGAACCACCAGGTCACAAGCTCGAGCCGCGTCTTGTGTGCGGCTGTGACCGTATAGACCGGGTTGGTTTCGCTTCCCAGGTAGACGGTCTCGTAGTTGTCTGTCGGGGCCAGGCCGAGTTCCTTCTCCCCGAAGTCCTTGATCCGTTCGACAAGCAGGAGCCTTTCCATTTCCAGGGGGTCCAGAGTCGGGTCTTTGAGCGCCCGTTGCATCGGGACGGTCCCGCGCATGATTTTGATCTGCCCTGCAGCCGCGTGCATAAGGTAGGACAATGAACAGCCCGATAGAACGGTCGCCGGGAGGAAAAAGAAAATCAGGCCTAATGCTATGGGGTGGGCTTTTAAGGTCATAACGAGGAAGAACCTCTTTCTGCGAAGCCGGTCTCGGCCACACTCCTATGTCCGGCCGCCCAGGTGTTTACGGTGCCAGTGACCGAAGACGATCAGGTTCCAGAGGTGCCAGGATGTGTCCTGGTATCCCCCCATGTGCCGTCGAACAAGTTCCCTGACTGCAGCCGGGCGAAAGACCCCCTGTTTTCGGATGGAGGCATCATTCAGGTATTCTTCCACGAGAAAGCGCAGCTCCTTTCGAAGCCAGGTGTTGATGGGCATTTCAAAGCCCATCTTGGGCCGGTGAAGGAGGGAGGCAGGGAGAAGGTCTCGAAAGGTATCCAGCAGGATTGCCTTGCCCGTCCGGCCCCGAAGCTTGACCGGCCCAGGGATTCCGAATGCACACTCAACCACGGTGTAGTCCAGCATGGGCACGCGTACTTCCAGTGAATGGGCCATGCTCATGCGGTCCACTTTGGTGAGCATGTCGGCGTGGAGGAGGCCCCGCACATCCAGGTAGAGCATCAGATTGACCGGGTCGCCTCTGAAGCGATCGGCGTTTCGAGCAACGGTCCGGCGCACAAGGTCCCGGTAGAGGTCCTCACGCAGGGGGGTCTCCATCAGCGCCTGCCTCTTTGCGAGCGGAAAAATCTCCCGCCATCCGCAGAACCGGTCAGGGAAGCTCCGGCTCATGCCACGCACGAACTTCCTGATACGGCGGATGGTTTCCAGCCCGGGTGTGTTGCGGCGTTCGGGCAGCAGGCCCACCACAGGGGCTATCAGGCCGTTTCGCAGAAACCCGGGCAGTCGACCGTATGACCGTGCAAAGGCTTCGCCCTGGTACATGCGGTACCCGGCGAAGAGTTCGTCGCCCCCGTCTCCGGAAAGGGCTACCGTGACGTGGTTTCGGGTTTCGCGGCTGACGATGTAAGTGGGAACGGCCGAGGAGTCGGCGAACGGTTCGTCCAGGTTGTCCAGGACCGCCGGAAAAGCCTCCAGAATATCCCTGTGATCGAGACGGAACTCATGGTGGTCGGTGCCGTGATGTAATGCCACTTCCCTTGCATAGGACGTTTCGTCAAAGCCGGGAAGGTCTTTGTAGCCGATGGAGAAGGTCTGGACCGGACGGTACATGTGCCGGGCCATGAGCCCGACTATGATGCTCGAGTCCAGTCCGCCGCTCAGGAAAGCCCCGAGGGGCACGTCGGAGATCAGCCGGCGCCGGACCGCTGCGTCAAGCTTGTTGAACAGTTCTTCCCTGAAAGCCTCGGGCCTCGAGTCCGTCAAAGGAGGGCCGTTTTCCTCCGGGATGTCCCAGCAGGGGGTTACGCTGAGCTTCTCATGTTCGATGAGCAGGTGAGAGCCGGGGCGAAGCTTGCGAATGCCGCGAAACAACGTCCAGGGCGGGGGGACATAGTTCAGTGTGAGGTAGAGGTCCAGACCTTCGGGGTCCATGTCCCTGGGAACATCCGGATCGGCCAGGATGGCCTTGATTTCCGAACCGAACACAAAACGGCGGCCGTCCCAGAAATAACAGAGGGGTTTGATGCCGAGCCGGTCACGCGCCGCCCACAGCCGCCGCCTGGGGGCGTCCCAGATAACAAAGGAGAACATGCCGTTCAGGCGCTGAAGGCAGTCAATGCCTTCATCTTCGTACAGGTGGATCAAGACCTCCGCGTCCGTGCGGCTGGAGAGGCGGTGCCCCCGGTCAAGGAGCATCTGCCTGACAGGTTCATAGTCGTAGATCTCGCCGTTAAACACGAGCCACACAGTCCCGTCCTCATTGCTCATGGGCTGGCGCCCCGCAGAGGACAGGTCGATGATGCTCAGCCTTTGGTGGCCCAGGCCCACAGGAGGGCTCACCAGGGTTCCCCGGTGGTCGGGCCCCCTGTAGGCGATGCTGTCGCACATGCTCTCAATGAGAGCCTCGGGAACAGGTCTTCCCGTCAGGTCGAGTTTTCCGCAAATTCCGCACATGCCCGCAGGACTCCGTTAATTGGAAATCACTCTTTCGTCCATTATCCTGAGCGGCTTCAGGATGTCAAGGAAGGTAGGGTGGGACGGCAATGTCCGGCGGTGTCGATAGGAAAAGAGAAAATGTGTTTAAAGGGTGGATAGGCGGATCCGATGAACTTTTATGGAAAAGAAACCCGTTGATTTCAAAGCCCCTATCGCTTAGCCTGTTCCTGTCTTCTATGGTATAGTATTAGATGGACGGCGTCATTTCGCGCAGGGGCTATAATGACATCCTTAAAAAAAAGACCCGCAGGAAAGACAAGCGATAAGGCCCCGCTCGTTTTCGAGTACCGTTTCAACTTTGAGGACGGATCGAGCAAATACATTCCCATCCACCTCGAAGCGGATTCTCTCCGTTACATACCCCAGCGTGAGGTGACGCCCGATCCCTGGACCCGGCTTGAGTTTCACCGGTGCAGCAACTGCTCTTTTGACGCCGAAAACGTACCTCACTGCCCAATAGCCTTGTCCATCAAGGAACTCATATCGGAGTTCCGGGAACGGGTGTCCTATGAAAAGGCCCAGGTTTACGTAGAGACCCGCGAGAGGACGTATTACGAGAACACCACCATGCAGCGTGGGCTCAGCTCCATACTGGGTATTCTAATGGTGTCCAGCGGATGTCCCGTCATGGACAAGCTGAGGCCCATGGTCCGGTTTCACCTTCCCTTTCCCAGCATAATGGAGACGACTTTTCGGACCACCAGCGCCTACCTGCTTGGACAGTTCTTCCTGATGAAGCGGGGGCGCACCGCGGATTTCACCTTTCACGGGCTTGCGGAGATCTACCGCAACGTCAAGCTCGTCAACAGGGCCATGGCATCGCGGATTCGTGCCCTTTCTATGAAGGACGCCAGCGTCAACGCCTTGATACTCCTCGACCTTTTCGCCGTGGATGTGCCGATGTCCATCGAGGACCAGATTGCGGACCTGGAACCCTTTTTTCACACCTACTTCAATGATTGATGCGACGAGGCTTGTGCGGGCTCACACTGAAAATGTGCATGCTTCGTGATGGACGAAAGGTGAA